>JBGTFJ010000409.1:0-3103 GCA_041747355.1 Burkholderiales bacterium | reverse complement strand
CAAGGATGGAGGCGGTGAAGCAGGCGCACTGGCGGGTCTTGTCGTTTGCCCGGCAATCGTTCGCGCGGCGACCGACTGCTGCACCTGATCCTCACCGGCCGGCATGAAAGCAAGCATGCGTAACAACGCCATCGTAAAGCCTGCATACTCGTCAGGCGCGAGCGGCAGGTCATCGCGTCCCTGCAGCGCGATCTGATACAGCAATTGCACGTCCTCGCGCGCTATCGCGGCGGCGAGTTCGAAGATCGTCTCGCGCTCCGGCTCATCGTCGGCAATCGCTGCCGGCACGGACTGCGCGAGGGCAATCCGATGCAGCAGCACACCGAGTTCCTGCAACGCGACGTCAAACGACAGGCTGCGACTTTGCATGCGATCGGCATGATCGATGAGCGTAGCGCCATCATCCCCCGCCACGGCTTTCAGGATTCCGAGCAGATACGTCTGATCGATCGCGCCCAGCATGGCGCGAACATCGGCTTCGCTCACCGCGCCTGCGCCGTGCGCGATCGCCTGATCGAGCAGGCTCAGAGCATCGCGCATGCTGCCTTGGGCAGCGCGTGAGATCAGTTGCAGCGCCGGTGCTTCGGCCGCGATCCCTTCCCGCGCGAGCACAGACTGCATCTGCTGGCGGATTTGCGCGGGCGGAATATGCTTTAGATTGAACTGCAAGCAGCGCGACAACACCGTTACCGGGATTTTCTGCGGATCGGTCGTCGCGAGTATGAACTTGACGTGCTCGGGCGGTTCTTCCAGCGTCTTCAGCATTGCGTTGAACGCCGATTTCGACAGCATGTGGACTTCGTCGATGATATAGACCTTGAAGCGTGCCGCGGTCGGCAGGTATTGCGCGTTTTCCAGCAATTCGCGCATGTGGTCAACCTGCGTGTTCGAGGCGGCGTCGAGCTCGATCAGGTCGATATAGCGGCCAGCGTCGATTTCCAGGCATGCCGCGCACTGTCCGCACGGCGTCGGCGTGATGCCGGTCGCGCAATTCAGCGCTTTGGCCATAATGCGCGCCAGCGTGGTTTTGCCCACACCGCGCGTGCCGGTCAAAAGCCAGGCGTGGTGCAGGCGTTTCTGTTCGAGCGCATTGGACAGCGCGCGAACCACGTGCTCCTGCCCGACCAGTTCGGAAAAATTTCGCGGGCGCCACTTGCGCGCCAGCACGGTGCTACTCATTGGCAATAGCGATTTCGAAGAAAGACTGAAAACGAAAACGTAAGGCAGGAGCGAAGCGTGATGCGCTGCTGCGGATGCCTAGAACCAATAGCCGAAACGTACCTGACCGAAGTTGATGCCATCGTTCGGCTGCGTGATGCTGCCGTTCGAAAGATGCTGGTAGCGAAGCGCAAGATCGTATCGATGTTTTTCGCCGAAGCGCACACCGACGCCGAGATGATCGCCGAACTGAAAGGCGGTAGAGAGTCGAAGGCCGGAAACCGTGGTGTGCGAAAGGAGATGGAAACCGATGGCCGCTTCCAGATACGGCGATATGCCGCTTTTCTGCGTCTGCTGGACGCGAAACACCGGCGTCAGCCCGACATCGACAATATTACGGTGACTGCCCGGCGTATCGTCACCGCGCCAGTACCCGAGCGCAGCGTCCCAATAACCGCCGACATGCCAGTTGCCGACCGTCAGCCATTGCTTGTTCCAATCCCACTGGTAGGCCGCGCGCACCATATCGACCGAATCGCCGGTACCGAGTTCAAGCGCGACTCCGTCGTAAGCGCGCGCATCGAAACTGATCAACGTCAGAAACACCAGGGCAACAATTTTTTGCATGACGAAGGCACCCAAACAAAAGGGTGGCGAGCCAAACCCCCGGCACTTGCAGAAAATAGCTGTGGCTGCTTCCTTCCGGACCTGACCAGATTGGCTACCCTGCAATGCGGGGAGGCCCGCCGTAGCTGTCGCGACCTTTGCACTACCTCCGGGTCGGCTAAGCCGACACTATCGGATGCCGAATGCCATCAGAGGCAAGGCGAACGTCGCAGGTGGTGCGTAAATCTGCTGCGAATCTGATGCTTTGTGGCGGCTGTAATCCAATCAGCCGTAATTCGTAATTGTATAACAGCGATCGCTGAATCGTGCACTCGTCTCGCTGATACACATCACGCAAGCTTTATGGCGATTCGTCTTTTCCACTCTTGCGGTCCGGTCTGGTGAACCGAGCCGCCGCGCGCATCCACAGCTACCGTCACCGGCATATCGCGCACAGCGAATTCGTAAATCGCTTCCATGCCGAGATCGGCGAAGGCGACGACGCGCGAAGATTTGATCGCTTTGGAAACCAGATAGGCGGCGCCGCCGACCGCCATCAGGTAAACAGCCTGATGTTTCTTGATGGCAGCAATCGCCAGCGGCCCGCGCTCGGCTTTGCCGACCATACCGAGCAGACCGGTCTTGTCGAGCATCATGTCGGTGAATTTATCCATGCGCGTCGCCGTGGTCGGGCCTGCCGGACCGACGACTTCATCGCGCACCGGATCGACCGGGCCGACGTAGTAGATGAAGCGGTTTTTGAAATCGACACCAGGCGGTAGTGGCTCACCACGCTTGAAAAAATCAGCGATGCGCTTGTGCGCGGCATCGCGCCCGGTCAACAGCTTGCCCGATAGCAACAAGGCTTCGCCAGGTTTCCAGCTCGCCACTTCGGCGCGCGTAACGGTATCGAGATTGACGCGCCTCGCAGTCGGGCTCGCACTCCACGCAACCTTGGGCCAGGCATCGAGATCGGGCGCCGGAAGCTCTGCCGGCCCGCTTCCGTCGAGCACGAAATGCGCGTGGCGCGTGGCAGCGCAATTCGGAATTATCGCCACCGGCAGGCTCGCCGCATGCGTCGGGTAATCGAGGATCTTGACGTCGAGCACGGTCGTGAGCCCGCCGAGCCCCTGCGCGCCGATGCCTAGCGCATTGACCTTGTCGTGCAATTCGATGCGCAATTCCTCGATTTTGTTTCGTGGGCCGCGTGCTTTCAGATCAGCCATGTCGATCGGCGCCATCAGCGATTCCTTCGCCAGCACCATGGCTTTTTCGGCACTGCCGCCGATGCCGATGCCCAGCATGCCCGGCGGGCACCAGCCGGCGCCCATCGTCGGCA
>JBGTFJ010000408.1:0-2514 GCA_041747355.1 Burkholderiales bacterium | reverse complement strand
TCGAGCTATGGCTCAGCTACTTCAACAACGGCAACCCCGCATACGCGGTCAACAACTGGGTTGCGGCACAGGCCGCGGTGCAGCGATTGGACGGCAGCGCGAAGTTTCGCATACTTGAAATCGGCGCCGGCGCCGGCAGCGCGAGCGAAATTCTGCTGGGTCTGCTGCACAAGCATGGGATCGCTGACCGGCTCGAACGCTACGCGATCAGCGAGCCCAGCCCGTTCTTTCGACGGCGCGGCGAGCGATATTTGAAGCGCCGCTTTGCCGAACTGCCGCTTGAGTTTGTTACGCTCGACATCGACCGCCCGTGGCAGGCTCAGGGTTTCGCGGATGGCGAATTCGATCTGGTGTTCGGCGTCAACGTCATGCACGTCGCCAAAGATCTGGCGTTCAGTCTTGACGAAGCGCGCGCTGCGCTGCGCACCGGCGGCTGGCTGGTTCTCGGCGAGTGCCTGCGCGCCGCCAAGCCAGTTTTTCCCGAACTGATTTTTCAAACGCTGGCGAGTTTTCGCGACGTACAGCTCGACTCGCAGTTTCGGCCGCAACCGGGTTTTCTGAGCGCAACGCACTGGCAGCTCGCGCTGGCGCACGCTCGCTTCACCGGCATCGAAATTGAGCCTGAGCCCGAACGCTTGCGTGAAATCTGCCCGAATTTTCTGGCGTACGCGGTAGCCGGGCAGAAGCCGCGCGAGTGATAGCTATTCCTTCGCCTCCACCACTTTGCTTGACTTCGCGAATACCCAGGCGAAGGCGAAACCGCCGGTCAGAAAGTTCTTTTTCCTGACCAGCGGGCTGTCCTCGAACGCTGCACCTTCAAGGCTATCGGCCTTGATGAAAGCGCCGAACCAATAGTTATCGAAACGCTTGCTCAAAGCAGCGATGAACTGGGCGCCGGCGTAACCCCCCTCGGCAGCAAAAGCCGCGCGTTCCGGCGTTGCGAATTGCGGTGCGACGCCGTAGAAATACTCGTGATAGCGCCGGCTGCCGACCAGCGGGCCAGCCAGCAGTCCCAAATTCCAGCCAGGGCCGGGAACGACGCCTTTCAAATCGATATTGAGGTGTGGATGGAACAACCATCCCTGATGATGAATGCCGCCGAAATCGGTTGCCTCGACGGCGCGCAAAGGCAGCCGCAGGTCGAGATTGAATTTGCGCGTCGGGCTGCGATACAGGAAAAAGTTCAGCGATGGCCCGAGTTCCAGGGTGGGATCGAGGTCGGGCATGCCGCGCCGCGCTTCGTTATCGTCGCTATCGACCGGGACTGAACCGCCGACGCTAAAATCGAACTCGGCGATCTCGCTCGAATAAACCAAGCCGCGCACTTTTTGCCGATCGACTTGCAGCATTTCGCCGCGATAGATCAGGTAAGGCACCGGCAACACATAGGTTTCGCGCTCGTCGGAGCCGCGATAGTCGGTCAAATTCAGAATAGCGGTGCCGGCGCCTGCCTCCCATAACGGCAGGGGTTCGGCTTTAGCGTGCGCAGCGGCATAAAAAAAAACAGCCGCCAGCGCGCCTACATTATATGGCTTCGGCATAAAACGCATCGATCTCCAGCAACAGATCGCGACGACAAATTTCGGCGAGCAGATAGATGCGCGGCATCGCGGACCCGAACGCGCGGTCGACTTCGGCGTCAAGCAATGCAAGATCGGCGGCGCGGCGCAGGTAGATTTTCAGATGGCTCAATTGCGCGAGCGACGTCAGTCCGCTTGGTCGCACACGGTTGGCCGTCGCAATAACGGCTTCTAGGTTGCGCGCCGTCTCGCGAAACTGTTCGACCGCATTATCGACGTGGCAGGTGCAATGGCCGACGATGCTGGCGGTGCCTGAAACGTAGAGGTGCGCACCATCGCGCCACGGTTTCAGTATCGCACGCGAGAACAGCGGGCTTCTCGGCGCGTAACAGTCTGGATAACGATAGGCGCTGACCTGGCGCGGATTTTCGACCGGCAATCCGGACTCGCGGGCGGCGATGAAGTAGATCAACAATCCGGGGGCGCGCGAGCCGACCGCGCAGGCCGCGGCAAGCCGGTGTTCTTCGAAGCCGCGTGCGCCGAACGCTTCATGGCGGCCGACGCAAAAAGCCCGATAGCGCTCGAGCTCGTCGACATCCCGATTGATTGCCGGAAAATAATTCCACATGCGCAGCAAGCGCGAATAGCCGGCACGCTCGACCAGACGCAGTATGGCGAGGTAAGCGCCTCTGGTCGCCGTCGGGAGTTCGCCTTCGCCGCCTTCTTCGATCAGCAAATGGCCGAACAAAATCGCGCCATTCGTTGCGTAAGATATGCCGGTGTCGTTGCCGCGTGCGATCGGCGCGGTACTGCGCCAGACCTCGATTAAGCTCGCGTCGTTGCGCGCGCCCAGCGTCGGCAGGGCAATCGAAATTTCGCGCGGGTTGCCGCGGTTGGTGGCGGTGTGTGTGCCAAAACGTAGTACGGCGAGCACCGAATCGTCGTTCAGCCAGCGTTGTTCCGTAGATGCTGCTTCCAGAGCGACTGTAAAATT
>JBGTFJ010000407.1:0-2430 GCA_041747355.1 Burkholderiales bacterium | reverse complement strand
GCCGTCGAGCGTGACGCCTGAGACAACGCATTTGATCTCACGGGTTTGAGCGTCGCGCTGGCGCTCTGTGACTTGCCCCGTGAGGACGAGGTTCTCGAGATCGAGGATTGAGAGGTTTTCATCTTCAAGCTCTTCGGCTGCATGCGTTGAAACGACATAGTTCAGTGTGCGGAACAGGTGGCGAAACTGGCTGATCGTTACTTGGGCCATGACGCACAGTGTACGGAACCCGGCGTCAGCGCGGAAATTGAATGCCTAACCAACAGTAGACGACAAGTTGTCTCGCGGCAGTGTCGTCCAAGTCATTAGCGCCTGTCAATCCAATGCTCCTGTGGGAACGACTTAACGTCTTGCCTTGTTTAGGCGAACGCAGGTCAGTGTCGCAGGCCGCCAAAAAACAGGAACAAGTGCCGGAATTCGCGCGACGGAACCTCGTCAAGCTGGCCGTATAATGGATGCCTTACTGCTATCGCATCCATGCTCGAATCCTGGAACATCCACTTAGCCGGTAGCGGCGCGGCTATCGAAGATGGCCGGGTTGCACATTTCGGCGATCCCGAGGCTGAGCTGCGCGTGGCGACGACAGGCGCCATCCTGTGCGATTTATCGCATCTCTCCGTTATCGCTTTTTCCGGCGACGAGCGGCATGCTTTTCTGCACGGCCAGTTGACAAGCGACGTGAAGAATCTGGGCACCGGCGGCAGCCGGTATGCCGGTTACTGCACGCCCAAGGGCCGCTTGCTCGCAACTTTTTTGGTGTGGCAGAGTGATCGCGCGATCTATGCGCAACTGCCGCGTGAGCTGCGCGAATCGGTGCAAAAACGGCTGTCGATGTATGTGCTGCGCAGCAAGGTCGTGCTGACCGATGCGAGCGGTGATTTCGTTCGTTGCGGCCTTGCCGGACCAAGTGCTGCAGCAATGATCAAAGGCAGCATGGGCGACGCTCCAGCACACGCTCCGATCGAGCGCGCCATCGATAATGCCGTTAGGCTGGCCGTATAATAAGATCAATCACTGCTATCTTACCGATGCTTGAATCCTGGAACACCCACTTAGCGAGTAGCGGCGCGACTATTGAAGATAGCCGGGTCGCGCATTTCGGAGATCTCCCTGCCGAACTGCAAGCGGCCAAACGTGGCGCCGTGTTATGCGACCTATCGCATCTCGGCGTGATTGCTTTTTCCGGCGACGAGCGGCATGCTTTTCTGCACAGTCAGTTGACGAGTGACGTGAAAAATCTGGGCGCAGGCGGCAGCCGCCTTGCCGGTTACTGCACGCCCAAGGGTCGCTTGCTCGCAACTTTTTTGCTGTGGCAGAGCGATCGGGCGATCTATGCGCAACTGCCGCGCGAGTTGCGCGAATCGGTGCAAAAACGGCTGTCGATGTACGTGCTGCGCAGCAAGGTCGTGCTGTCCGATGCGAGCGATGATTTTCTTCGTTGCGGCCTTGCTGGACCGGCCACGGAAGCAATGCTCAAAGGCATCGTCGGCGATGCCCCCGCACACGATTATGAAGTCGTGCATTCCGGCGGGATATCGATGATTCGCCTGCCGGGCGGGCGTTTTCAGATCAACGTTCCGGTCGAGCGCGCCACCGGATTATGGAATGCGTTGCGGCAAGAGGCGACCTGTGTCGGCGCGGCGTGCTGGGATTGGCTTGAAATCCGCGCCGGCATCCCAACGGTGACGGTCGCAACGCGGGAAGAATTCGTTCCGCAAATGCTCAACCTCGATGCGATCGGCGCCATCAGCTTCAGCAAAGGCTGCTATCCAGGCCAGGAGATCGTCGCGCGCACGCATTATCTCGGGAAGATCAAGCGCCGCACGTATCGCGCGCACCTTGATTCGGATGCGGTACCGGCGCCGGGCGACAAGGTGTTCAGCGCGGATAACAACGATCAGTCCAGCGGGATGATCGTCAATGCCGCGCCGGCGCCAGGTGGCGGCTTTGATGTGCTCGCCGCGATCCAGACCAGCAGCGCCGAATCCAGCGCTATCCATCTCGGATCTCCAAACGGTGTGCCGCTCAGTCTGCTCGACCTGCCCTACGCGATACCCTGAGCGCGATGCTTTATTGCTACTACGTCTATTATCGCGTGCAGCCAGGTCAGGCCGCGGAGCTTGAACAGCGCGTGCGCGACATGCAGTCCAGCGTCCGGCAGAGCGCCGGCGTCGTTGGTCGGCTGCTGAAGAAACATCAGGAGCCACTGCTGTGGATGGAAGTCTACGAAGATGTCGGCGACTCGCCCGGGTTCGAGCGCGCGCTTGCCAAGGCAGTAAGCAAATTCCGGCTACACCAGTTTCTGGTTCCGGGCTCGAATCGCGCGGTCGAATGTTTCGTTAGCTAGCAGGAAATCATCCGAACGCTGCCGTGTGCCTGATCCTGCTAGCCCATGATATGTATCCGGAATATGCGTTGGTGCTGGCAGCC
>JBGTFJ010000406.1:0-2631 GCA_041747355.1 Burkholderiales bacterium | reverse complement strand
CCGAGCCACAGAAAATTGTCCTTTTGCAGGGAGCGAATTTCGGACGGCGAAACGGCAAGGGCGGCGAATACAAGCACGAAGAAAAAGACAAAAACCGTTCGCAGCGTCAGGCCGAGTTCGCTTGAAATGCCGACCAGCCCTTGCTTAGCGATCACTGCCGTGAAGCCGGCAAAGAACATCGACACGAACGCGTAGAACACCCAACGCTCCATCCCGGCTCTCGCAGGCCTTCGCCTCAGTGAACGAAGGCAGCCCGCTGCAATGAACGAGCAGGGTTAATGGTCATGTCCGTGCCCATCGACGGCACAACTGATCCGAAACACTGTGCCCAATCCGCCGCCACGCTGCTTGAAGTAACGCGTCATATGCGAACCGCGGTCCCGCACACACTGACCATCAGCATGCCGTTTTTCTCCCCGAGCACTTCGTAATCGATGTCGACGCCGACGACGGCATTCGCGCCGCGTTTGTCCGCGGCATCGGCCAACTCTTCGAAAGCGATCTCACGCGCCCGGCGCAACTCTTTTTCGTAAGAGCCGGAGCGGCCGCCGACGATGTCGCGGATGCCTGCGAACAGGTCTCGAAATACGTTCGCACCAAGCACCGCTTCGCCGGTCACGATGCCGAAATATTCCTGGATGGGCCTGCCCTGGATTTCCGGGGTAGTCGTGATGATCATAGGTTTTCCTTTAGAAATTTGAAGTTCGTTTCGGTGACTCGCACTTAAAGCTGCGACTCGCTTACGGTAACTGTTCCGAGGTCAGAGCAAAAACGCAATCGTCGCCGCCGCTCGTGGTAAGCCAGGTGAAGGGAAGGGCAGGGAAGGCGCGCTCGACGCCGTCGCGGTTGTGGCCGGCTTCGACGATCAGCGCGCCGGTCTCTGTCAGATGCTCGCGCGCTTCTGCGATTAAGCGCCGGACGATGTCCAGACCATCCTCGCCGCCTCTCAATGCCAACTGGGGTTCGTAGTGATATTCCTGCGGCAACGCGGCCATCGCTGCGGCTGTCACATACGGCGGATTGGAGACGATCAGATCGTAGCGGCGATCCGCCAATGCGCCGAGCAGATCCGACTCGACGATCTCGATGCGCTCGGCGAGACCGTAGTCGCCGATATTGCGCCGGGCGACGTCGAGCGCGTCTTTGGAGATGTCGGCGGCGGTAATCCGGGCGTCCGGAAACTCAAGCGCGAGAAGGACGGCGAGGCAGCCGGAGCCCGTGCAAAGGTCGAGCGCCGAATGGATCGCTTCGACGTCCAGCGTAACCTCGGCGAACCGATCCGGCAGCAGCTCGGCGATGAACGAGCGCGGCACGATCACGCGTTCATCGACATAGAATTTTTGCTCGCCGAGCCAGGCTGCGTGGGCGAGGTAGGCGGCGGGGATGCGCTCGTTGATGCGGCGCCCAAGCAGCCTCAGTACGCGACTGATTTCCTCGGGCAGCAGGCGGGCGTCGAGAAACGGATCGAGGGTATCGGGCGGCAGGTGCAGCGCGTGCAATATCAGATAAGCCGCCTCGTCGTAGGCGTTGCTCGAGCCATGGCCAAATGCGAGGCCGGCTTCGGTGAAGCGGCTCACCGCGAAACGCAGCAAGTCGCGGATCGTTTGCAGCTCGGCTTTGGCTTCTGTGAACATAACGCTGGGTCTCTGATCGACTTCATGCTTCTGGTTCGGATACTTGCCCGTCGCGGGCCCGGCTAATCAAATCTGGCGAATCAGCAAGCAAGCAGATTGACCAGCGTGCGGTAGTAGATTTTATGCAGGTTCTCGATATCGGCGACTGCGACGCACTCATCGACTTTATGTATGGTGGCGTTCAACGGGCCGAGCTCGATGACTTGCGGGCAGATATCGGCGATGAAGCGTCCATCGGAAGTTCCACCCGAGGTCGAAAGTTCGGGCGCGTAGCCGACGACTTCGCGCATCGCTTTACTGACCGCATCGACAAGGTCGCCTTTCGCGGTCAGATATGGTTTTCCGGACAGCGACCAGTCGATACGATAATCGAGCCCATGCCGATCGAGTATTTTTTGAACGCGGGCTTTCAGCGTATCGGTGGTGCTGGCTGTCGAGAAACGGAAGTTGCATTCGATTTCGACTTCACCGGGAATGACATTGGTCGCGCCGGTGCCGCCGCGTATATTGGATATCTGAAACGTCGTCTCGGGAAAATATTCGTTGCCTTCGTCCCACTTTTCCCGCGTCAGCTCGGCTATTGCAGGTGCTGCGAGATGCACGGGATTTCTGGCGAGATGCGGATAGGCGACATGGCCTTGCACGCCATTCACGATCAGCGTGGCCGATAACGAACCGCGGCGTCCGTTCTTGATCGTGTCGCCAAGCCTGGAGACGCAAGTCGGTTCGCCGACGATGCAGTAATCGAGTTTTTCGCCGCGCGCCTGCAGCGCTTCGACGACGCGAACCGTACCGTCGACCGCCACGCCTTCTTCATCGGAAGTAATTAACAATGCGATCGAACCGCGGTGTCGCGGATGGTCGGCGATAAAAGCCTCGGCTGCGGTAATGAAAGCCGCGATCGACGATTTCATGTCGGCCGTGCCGCGGCCGTACAACATGCCGTCGCGTACGGTGGGAGTGAAGGGCGGGCTGCGCCATTTATCTTCCGGTCCGG
>JBGTFJ010000405.1:0-3135 GCA_041747355.1 Burkholderiales bacterium | reverse complement strand
GGGCGGCGCCGCATGGTGGCTGGCAGGACGCGAAGTGACCCTGCAATGGCTGATCGAACGCGGCGTAGCCGTCAGCGGCGACACGCTCGCGGTTGCAGACGTGCACGGCTTGCTGCGCGGCCCGATTCGTATCGGCCGCCTGGTTTATCGCAAGGACGGCACCGAACTGGTGGCGAACGATATCCTCATCGAATGGTCGCCGCGCGCCCTGCTCGAGCGACAGCTGGCTATCGAACACCTGCAGGTCGGCTCCGTTGTGTTGATCCTTCCGACTGGCAAGGATGAACCGCCGCCTGTGCCCGACACGCTCGCCGTACCGTTTGATATCGCGCTGCGCGATGCTGAAATCGCAAGCTTCGAAATAAAACGACCGGGTTTTGCGACGCGCCTCGGAGCCATCGTGTTCTCCTTAACTGGCGGCAAACAGGCCTGGCAAGGTCAACTGTCCTCGCTCCGCACGCAGTGGGGCAACGCCACGGCGCGCTTCGATCTTGGCGCTACGGTGCCGTTCCCTTTGCAGGCAGAGGTCGACGTCACGCAACTCGATGCCCCATCCTACTCGGGCCGCGCAGCTGTGTCGGGCCCGCTCGCTGAACTCTCGGCCGACATCACGGCGAAGGTGCAAGGTGCTATCGTCGATGCCAATGTTGCGTGGACGCCGTTTCAAGCCGTGCCGTTGAAGAGCATAAAGCTGAGCGCGCACGATATCGATCCACATGCGTGGCGTGATACGCTGCCCGTCGCCAATCTCGCCGTGGAACTGACAGCGCGCGGCATCGAAAACAAGACTTATGCCGGCGATGTCGTCATTCGCAATACCCTGGCCGGCAAGATCGACCAGGACAAGGTGCCGCTGCAGGAAGCCCGAGCACAGTTTTCCGGCAATGTGGAAGCGTTGAAGCTGCCGTCAATCGACCTCGATTTCGGCGAGGCCGGCCAGTTGCGGGGCGACGGCCTGTGGCGCGCCGGCGACAGTGAACGCAAGCCCGACCTCCAACTGGCGCTGTCGACCCGCACGTTTAATCTGCGCGGCCTGCACGAGAAGCTCAGGCAAACGCATCTCGCCGGCGATATTGCCTTGACGAGCGGCGCCGACCAACAGGTCGTGAAGGCCACGTTGAGCGAAGATCGCTATCGCTTCGGCGTCGATGCAAGCCTGGCCGACAAGGTTGTCGACGTTCGGGAGCTACGCGCGCAAGCTGGCGCCAGCGAACTCGTCGCACAGGGCGAAATAGCGCTCGATGGCGAGCGGCGCTTCGATGTCACGGCAAAACTGACGCGTTTCGATCCATCGCAGTTCGGCGATTATCCGAAAGCGCAGATCAACAGCAAGCTTGCGGCGAAAGGATCTCTAGCGCCAGAGCCGCGCATTGCCGGCAGCATTTCGATATATGACAGCAGCATTTTTGGTCAGCTGTTGTCGGCGAGTGGCAAAATCAAGACCGATGTCACGCAGTTGAGCGGCGGTGACCTCTCGGTACAACTCGGTCGTACCAGGCTGGAACTGGACGGCACGATGTCATTGTCCGCAGCGCGCGAATTCAAGGCGGCCGGAAAGATCGAGCGATTCGATCCTGCGCAGTTCGCCAAATATCTTGGCAAGGATGCCGCCAACCTGCCGCCGGCCTTGATCAATGGCCGCTTCGATGCCAGCGGTTCGATGTCACCGCAGTGGAAAATAGCAACCCAGTTCAATATTCACGACAGCACGAACGCCGGGCAGAAATTGAATGCCGCGGGTCGGCTGAACGCCGCGCCAGATCGCGTTTCCGGCGTCGATGTAGAAATCAGCGCAGGGCGCAATCGGCTGCAACTGGAAGGCGCGTTCGGTGCCGTGCAGGATCGCTTGCAGTGGCAGATTGCCGCTCCCCAGCTCAGCACGTTCGGTCCCGACTTCAGCGGTTCACTGCGTGCCGAAGGTTCGCTCAAAGGCACATTCAAGGCGCCCGCGGTGAGTTTTCGAGGAAATGGCGACAAGCTGAAATTGTTCGGCGAGTACGACATCGCGCAAGTGTCCGGCAGCGGCCAGCTCGCCAATGGCCTCGATGGAACCGTACAAGCCGATGTCCAGGCATCCGGGATTGTGACGCCGAAGCTGAACCTGCGCGATGCGCGCTTCACGCTCAATGGGACGCGTGAACAACACGCAATCACGATCGCCGCTCGCAACGAGACGGCAGATGTGAACGCCGCATTGAGCGGCGCATGGCGCGACGACTATGGCTGGAAAGGGACGATCGACCGTCTGGTCAATGGCGGTGCTTACCCGGCGACATTGCGTGCGCCGGCGACACTGGCTTTCCATCAGCAAAACTTTGCCCTCAAGAACGCGGTCGTAGAGTTCGCCGATGGCGTGTTTTCGATCACAGCATTGGAGAAATCAGGCTCGCGTATCAGCAGCTTCGGCAGCCTGTCTAAATTTCCGGGTTCATACCTGATCGCGCTCGCGGATTCCCGCGCTGCCAAGGGCGCTTCGAAACTGCCGCTGTCATCCAGCCTGCAGCTCGGCGGGGAATGGAGACTCGCCGCCGATAGCGCGGACGACGGCGCGATCGACGGCAAGCTTCGCATCTGGCGCGAAGGCGGCGACCTGGCGCTGACCGAGCCACAGATTGCGCTAAAGCTTGGCGAGCTGACCTTGAACACGACTATAGAACGCAACAAGGTCGACGCGGCGTTGTCGCTGCAATCGACGATCGCGACGATCAACGCCAGGGCGGCGACGCGCATCAGCCGGCGCGATGGCCGTTGGGGTGTGGCTGGCGACGCTCCATTCAGTCTTCAGGCCAACGCCGAAATACCATCGCTCGAGTGGCTGCAAGCGCTACTTGCGCAACAACGACCGGGCATCGATCTCGGCGGCGCGCTGGCCCTCAAAATGACGGCCGATGGAATGGTACAAGCGCCCGATCTGAAAGGAACAGTACGCGGGACAAATTTGCAAGTCGCGTTTCCCGAGTACGGCATCGACCTCAAAAACGGCAGCCTGCAGGCTGCGTTTGCAGGTGAGCAACTCTTGATACAGCACCTCGTTATGCACGCTGGCGACGGCAGCGTCAGCGCAACCGGCGCAGTCGGCTGGAGCAGCGGCGCACCCAGCCTGCAGCTCGCGATCGACGTCAGCCGGTTCCGCGC
>JBGTFJ010000404.1:0-1726 GCA_041747355.1 Burkholderiales bacterium | reverse complement strand
AAAGCGCGTTTCGATGCCAGCCGGATGCGCGGAGACACCGTACACCGGCGCGAAGAAGCGCGCTTCACGCTGCATTTATTGCGCGAACCCGAAGCCGCGCTGCAGCTCGCGCAAGCCAATTGGGAGGTGCAGCGCGAACCTGCTGACGCACGCATTTTTCTCGAAGCGGCGGTGGCTGCCGCCAAGCCGGCCGCCGCCAAGCCAGTGCTCGACTGGCTCGCACTAACCGGGCTGGAGGATGCAAACCTGGCGCCCCTCATACATCGCCTGCAAAGCCCCGCATCATGATGCGCGCGCTGCTCGTGCTGTTTTTGTTGGCCGATTTTGCGCTTGCGAGCCCTGCGTATGCCCATAAACCCAGCGACAGCTATCTTGCGATCGAAGTCGACGGCGACGCGATCAAAGGACAATGGGATATCGCACTGCGCGATCTCGACTATGCGATCGGCATCGACAGCGATAACGACGGCGCGATCACCTGGGGCGAGTTGCGGGCGCAACACGATGAGATCGCCGCCTATTCCGCCGCTCGCCTGAAAATCAGCTCCGATGGCGCCGCATGCCCGCTCCGGATCGTCGAGCAATTGGTGGACTATCACAGCGACGGCGCCTACACGGTTCTGAATTTCGCGGCGTCGTGCTCCGGTGCACCGCAAAAACTTGCGATCGACTACGCGCTGTTCTTCGACCTGGATCCGCAGCATCGCGGATTGCTGCGACTAACAGCTCAAAACGCGGCGCGCAGCGCTGTGTTCGGCCCGGAATCTGCCAGTCAGAACTTCGTTTTGACTGAGACCGGCCGCTGGCGGCAGTTTTTCGATTTTGGCCGTGAAGGCGTCTGGCACATCTGGGTCGGATTCGATCACATTCTGTTTCTGGTCGCGCTATTGCTGCCCGCCGTCCTGTGCCGCGAGCAAAAAGGCTGGGTGGCGGTTCAGCGTTTCGGGCCGGCTTTCCTAGACGTTTTCAAAGTCGTCACGGCGTTCACGATAGCGCATTCGATCACCCTGAGCCTGGCCGCGCTCGGCGTGCTTGCGCTGCCTTCGCGTCTGGTCGAATCGGCGATTGCCGCATCGGTATTCCTCGCTGCGCTGAACAACTTGTTTCCGCTGATCCATGGTAAACGCTGGGTGGTCGCTTTCGTGTTCGGTCTGATCCACGGTTTCGGCTTCGCCAGCGTGCTGGCGGATCTCGGGTTGCCGCGGGATGCGCTGCTGATCGCGCTGGTCGGCTTCAATCTCGGTGTCGAGGCTGGGCAGCTCGCGATCGTCGCCATGTTCCTGCCGATTTCCTACGTGCTGCGCGCTACGCGGTTTTACCGTAGCGGCGTGCTGCTGATGGGCTCGCTGCTGATCGCAGCGCTCGCCGCGCTATGGTTCATCGAGCGCGCGTTCGATCTGACCCTGTTCGCAGGGTGAAATAAAAAAGGGCCCTTTCTTTCGAAAGCGCCCTGCGCACTTCAATGAGCTACGACTGGTGCTCAGTCGTGCTTATGCTTGTATTTATGCTTGTGCTTGTGCTTGTGGTGGCCGCGATGGCGGCCGTGATCGTGGTGATCGTCATCGGCATACACGACTTCCCTCCGGACGCGAACGACTTCCTTTGCAAGTAGTGCAGATCGAGTGCCGTTGGAACTTGACCTCTTTTTCCACGCCACGCATGACTTCATCCAGTTCCAACGTCACTTCGGTCTGGATATGTGCCCCGCGGCGCTGTTGAGGCCCGC
>JBGTFJ010000403.1:0-2971 GCA_041747355.1 Burkholderiales bacterium | reverse complement strand
GCAATGCGTCGAGCTTGCCGCCGCCCATTAGCAAAAACGCACCGCCGTCGGCCGAGGCGAGCATTTCGGCGATCGAGTTACCGGCTACCCACAAGGTCGCGCGGCCGCCGACCACACCCAGGCTGTTTTCGGAAACCGCATAATTGTTGAGGATAGGCGCGAGCTTGATGTGCGCAAGCTCGGCTTCGATTTTGCCCGCCGGCGGCTGGCTGGCGCCGTCGAGCGTAATTTGCAAACGAATCTCCCCGCCGGCGGCGCCGAACTTCAGCGGCTTGAACTCGAGTTGCCCTTCGCGCAATGTGAAATCGATCGTCATGTTATCGATCGGCAGGTTGTCGGACTTGACTTGGCCAGCGTGGTAATTCACATCTGCATTGAAGCGTGAGAGACGCGAAAAATTTAGCGTTTCCGCCGGCAGCGCGCGATCGCTGGCGCGCTGCTGCTCTGCTTTTTTCCGCTGCGCCTCGGAAACGGTTTCTCCCGGATCGTCGCTCGGGGCTGCGCCGACCAGCCCGGCGAGATCATCGAAATCGAGCAACTGTGAATCGAGCTTCGCGCTGATGTTTGGCCTGGCGCCAGACGTGTCCAGGGCCATGCGGCCAGCGAGGTCGCTGTCGCCTACCGTTCCCCTGAAATTGGCGAATTGCCACAGCTCGCCGCGCTTCGAGAGATCGCCGCTTAAACGATACGGCGGCAGGTCGGGCAGATCGAATCCGAGAATCGGATCGAGCCGCTGTGGATTGGGGCCGGCAATTTCGAGAGCGAGAGCTAGCGCCGTAGCGTTGATCGGATCGCTGACCGCGCCGCGTATCCTCGCCGTGGTTTCCAGCATCTCGACGTCGATATCGAGCGGATACGGCTCGGGGCTTAGTATGCGGGCCAGCGGCCCGATGGTGGCAGCGAGCCGGAACGGTTCCTCCTGAAACGTACCCTCGCCCTTGATTCCGGTTTGATCGGGCTGTTGCGAAATGACAAGGCGCACATCGTTTCCGGATTGCGCTTCGCGGTAATGAATGCGGCTCGCGCCCGCCCCCGGTTTGCTATTCCCGGTTCCCGCGCCCTGCCCCAGCGCCAGATCGAGATCGGCATCGAGCAAGCCTGAAAATCGCTCGTCGAGCCCGAACGGTTTCAGCGCTTCGCCGAGAGCGACATTCTCGACATCGGCATGTATCACGCCTTGCAATAATTTTTTGCGATCGGCGTCGAGCGCGAGATCGAGCGCGACTTCCCCGCCGCCGACGTCGAAGCGCAGCGGTTTCAGTTTCAATAGACCATTTTGCAGCGCGACGTCCACGCGCAGATTTTCCAGCACGAGGTCTTCCGGAACGACAACCCGCTTCGCTGCGATTTCGACATCCGCATCGACTTTGCTCAGCTTGTCCCCTTCGAACGGCTGATCGCTTTTTTGCCGCAACTGATCGAAGTCCGCATACGAGATCGTGCCTGATTTGAGGTTAGCCTTGATGAACGGCCGCTGCCCTGACGATCGCAGCATCGCGTTGCCCGATAGATCGCTGGCGCCGATTTTGCCTTTGAGATGTTCGATTTTGATCACGTCGTCGTTGCCGACAATGCGGCCCGAGGCGCTGTAGGGCGGCAGTTCCGGCAAGTCGACGTCGATGACCTTTTCAAGCCGATCGGTGCCGGGGCCGGAAACCGAGGCATTCAGGTCGAACTGCTGGCCACGCTGGGCGATCGACCCGTTCAAGGCGATCTCACTTTTTGCCAGGGCGAGTTTCAGCGTAAGCGGAATCTTCGCGTCCGGATCGCCGAGCAGGCCAAACGGCTGGCCGCTGAAAACCATGCTCGCCGGTTCGCCGCGAAAAGTTCCATCGCCCTGTACTTTGAGCGCCCATTCCTCCTCTTGCTGCTCGCGGTTCAGCGTGAATACCAGGTCCGTGCTCTTCTCCGGACGCCGGTATACGACGCGGCCGCTGGCCAGGCCGACATCGTCTCCCGAGAAAGCGACCGCGAATTTGCCATCGACGATTCCGGCGACCGGGTAGCGCAGATTGAATGGATCGAACAAGGGCTCGAGCGGCACGTCGTTCAGTTGCATAGCCAGTTGTCCGGCAACTTCGGACTGCGCGGCATCGAGCATTACCTGTGCCGCGAGCTGGCCGCCGCCGATGCCGAGCTCGAACGGGTTCAGGCTCAGTTGGCCGTCTTCCAGCGACGTGTCGATAACAACATTATCAAGCGGCAATTTGGTGCCGATGATCTCCTTGGCGCGAAAGCTGACCTGTGCGTTGACGGCATTGAGCTTCTCGACATTGAAAGGCTCGCGCGGCGCGGCAACGATTTGATCCTGATCGCGCGGCGCGGCATCGAACCAGCCGGCAAGCAAGCCGAAGTCGAGCTGGTCCGACGCCAGATCGGCCTTGATCGACGGCCGCGCCGCCCTGAAATCGACGGCGATGTCCCCACGCAAGTCGCTTTTACCGACGTTGCCTTGCAGATTGGCCAGGCGCCAGGTTTCGTCGCCTTTGGTCAACTGCCCGGCTAAGCGGAATGGCTGCGCCGCGGGAACTGGAATGCCCAGTAGCGGGAAAAGTTCGGCGGTGTCGGGGCCTTCCAGCGCCAGGGTCAGATTCATTCCGCCCAGTTCCAGCGGATCGGTCATCGTGCCTTCGATGCTCGCGCGTGTTTTGCCCGCCGTCAGATGCAACTGGACAGGGTAAGCGGCCGCGGGCGCAGTCTGCCGCGGCGGTTGATGCGCTGCCAGCATCGCAAGCGACCCGGCGCTTGCCTTCAAGGTGAAGGGCTGCTTTCCGAGACGGCCATTGGCCGTCAGCTCGAGTGGCTTGTCGTACGTGATTTTGACTTCCGCGGTAGCGAGGAAAGCTTCAACTGTTTTGTTGCGCGCGTTGTCTCGATAAACAATGCTGCCGCCATCGATCGACCAATACTCGATGACCGGCAGTTTGCTCGCGGGTCGCACGGCGCCGGGCCCGGTGGCTTGGCCCGGCGC
>JBGTFJ010000402.1:0-2642 GCA_041747355.1 Burkholderiales bacterium | reverse complement strand
CTGACCTGCCTCTGGAAATCGTCGTCAATGAGCAGTGGGGAACCGGCATGGCGGCGTCGATACGCGTCGGCATGGAGCGGCTCGCGGCACGCACCCGGCTGAAGACGCAGGCCGAAACCGAAGCCGTGGTTGTCATGCTGTGCGACCAGCCGCGCGTCGATGCCAACCTGATCATGAAACTGGTCGCGATTTATCGAACCAGCAACGCGCCGCTGATCGCATCACGCTACGACGGCACGCACGGCGTCCCCGCGCTGTTCGACCGTCGGCTTTATCCGGCATTGCTGTCCCTGACCGGTTCTCAAGGCGCGAAAAACGTCATCCGCGACCATGCCGCGCAGCTGATCGAAGTCATGGCGCCGGAAGCTGGCTACGACATCGATACCATCACCGATTATCAGCGGCTATGCGCGAACGAGCCCGGCGCCATGCCGAGGCCTGCATGATCGGGCGCTAGGACATCGTCAGATGTTCCTTCGCTTTTCCCCATTCAACTGCAGGAGAACCTGGAATGAAGCAACGCAAGCTGGGTAGCCAGGGTCTCGTCGTTTCGGCGATGGGTCTGGGCTGCATGGGCATGTCGGATTTCTACGGTGAGGGGGACGATCCGGAATCGGTCGCGACGATACACCGCGCACTCGATCTCGGCATCAATTTTTTCGATACCGCCGATATGTATGGGCCTTTCAAGAACGAGGAGCTGGTCGGGCGTGCGCTGCGGTCCAGCGGTCGCCGCAATGATGTCGTCATCGCAACCAAGTTCGGCGTGGTGCGCGGCGACGATGGCTCGTTTCGCGGCGTCAGTGGCCGCCCGGATTATGTGAAAAAATCGTGCGACGGCAGCCTGAAGCGCCTCGGCGTCGATGCCATCGATCTTTATTACCAGCACCGCGTCGACGCGGACGTGCCGATCGAAGACACGGTCGGCGCGATGGCGGATCTGGTGCACGCCGGGAAAATCCGCTACATCGGCCTTTCCGAAGCCGGGGCGCAGACGATCCGGCGCGCGCATAAAATTCATCCGGTCACGACGCTGCAAACCGAGTTTTCATTGTGGAGCCGCGATCCCGAAGATGAGATCCTTTCGGTGGTGCGCGATCTCGGCATCGGTTTTGTCGCCTACAGTCCGCTCGGGCGCGGCTTTCTGACTGGCCAGATAAAAAGTTTCGATGACTTGCCCGAAGACGACTACCGGCGCAATTCGCCGCGCTTCCAGGGCGATAATTTCACGAAGAATCTCGAACTCGTCGCGCGCGTGCAGGCGATGGCGAAAGACAAAGACATCGCCGCCTCGCAGTTGGCGCTGGCCTGGGTGATGGCGCAGGGCCAGGACATCGTGCCGATACCCGGAACCAAGCGCCGCAAATACCTGGAGGAAAACGTGCGCGCGGCGGAAGTCGCGCTTGACGCCAACGAACTCGCGCGGCTCGACGAGCTTGCCCCGCATAACGTCGCGGCCGGAGCGCGTTACCCGGAAACGATGATGAGCGCGCTGGGCCGCTGATCGACTGCGGCGCAAATTCCAACGGGCCAAGGCCGCTAAAATTCTTTGAGTCATCCATCTGCAACAAACTGGACGTCTTCCTGCGATAATCGAAAGACCGGAAGCCAGCCACCCCTCCGCCGAAGACGAGCGGACGGTAGCGATCCCTTTTTTACAATCGACAGCAAATCTTACACACCGGGGCTGGATCAACCAGCGTTTCGCGAGGGTAGAGCCACAGGAATGTAATTTGCGTTATTCGATGTCCATCTGACGAGCGCCGGAAGAAGCCGTCGCGAGACTTTGCAGCGCATATCATCCATGACCGATCTATCGATACGTCCGACAAGAATCAATCCTTTCGACAGCGAGCAGGCGCGCGCCAACAGCAGCTATGCGGCGTCCCAAGGCGGTACACTGGTGCGAAGACCGCTCGCGCCGCACCTGGCGCCGCCGGCGCTGCACGAGCAGGTCCACGAATCATTCCGCGAATTTGTCCTTGATCCGCAATTTTCCTGCGTCGGCGCCAAGTCGGCGGTCTCGCGCGGCAGCTATCGCGTCGGCCTGTATGGAACGCTGGCGTCGGCCGAGGTCACCGCGGGGCTCGCTTACGATCTTTATGAATTTGTGCAGCAGGCCGGCTTCGAGGGCGAGTTCTCGACGCTGGTCGCGAGCTTCAGCGATCCGGTTCCCGCAACTGAAAAGGAATTCGAGCGCCTGCTGTGGGCGCAGTTGCAGCGTTTGCACGAACTCGATCGCACGCATCACCGCTGGGATCCGACAGTCAGCAAGGATCCCGACAATCCCGAGTTTTCGTTCAGTGTCGCCGAACGCGGATTTTTTGTGGTCGGCTTGCACCCGCTGAGTTCGCGCCTGTCGCGGCGTTTCGCGTGGCCGACGCTGGTATTCAATCTGCATGACCAGTTCGAGCAGCTGCGCGAACAGGGCCGCTACGAGCGCATGAGGGCGAAGATCATCGAGCGAGACGTCGCATTGGCGGGTACGCCCAACCCGATGCTGGCAAGGCACGGCACGATTTCGGAAGCGCGCCAGTACAGCGGCCGCAACGTCGCCGAGCCCGGTTGGGTCTGTCCGTTCAAACCGGTGGAACGCGCATGCACGGACCAGTGACCATTGCGGCACGCCCCGGCATCGTGAC
>JBGTFJ010000401.1:0-2738 GCA_041747355.1 Burkholderiales bacterium | reverse complement strand
GGCTTGCCTGAATTTTTCAGATATTTGAAGAATTCCGAATTTGGCTCGAGCACCAGCACGTCGTTATTGCCCTTGAAGCTTTGCCGATACGCTTCGAGGCTACGATAGAACGAGTAAAATTCCGGGTTCTGCTCGAATGCGCCCGCGTAGATATCCGCTGCCTTTGCGTCGCCCTTGCCTTTGGTCTGCTGCGCTGCGCGATACGCTTCGGCGATGATGACCTCACGCTGGCGATCGGCATCGGCGCGGATTTTCTCGGCTTCGGCGCCGCCTGTCGAACGCAATTCGTTGGCGACGCGCTTGCGCTCGGCCTCCATGCGGCGATAAACCGATTCGCTGACCTCGGCCGGCAAATCGACGCGCTTCAGGCGCACGTCGACGACCTGCACGCCGATCTTGCGCGCGTCGGCGTCGGCGCGCTTGCGCAGGATTTCCATGATTTCTTCGCGCTGCCCGGACACGACTTCGTGCACCGTGCGCTTGCCGAATTCAGCGCGCAGGCCATCGTTGATCGCCTGCTGCAGCCGCGTGCGCGCGCGTGCTTCCTCGCCGCCGACGCTGATGTAATACTGTTTCGGATCCACCACCCGCCACTTGATGAAGGCATCGACCAGCACGTTTTTTTTCTCGGATGTCAGAAAGCGCTCGGGCTCTTCCGATTCGACGGTCAGAATACGCGAATCGAAGTAAAGCACGTTTTGTACGAGCGGGATTTTCGCGTACAGCCCCGGCTCGCTCTTGACAGCGATGATTTCGCCGAGCTGAAACACGAGTGCGTACTGTCTCGCATCGACTGTAAACAGGGTCATGCCCGCTACTATCAGTGCGAGGACTGCGATGATGACGATAGTGCTGAGGTTTTTCATTGGCGTTGCTCCCGGTCCCGGCTTCTGAACGCTTCGCGCGAACGCATGCTGTTGTCGGCCGGCAGCGGCAGGGTTTCCGTCGTTCCTGGTTTGTTCGCGGCATCGCTGCCCGCTACCGGCGCCGTGGCCGTTTGCATCAGCTTGTCCAGCGGCAGATACAGCAGATTGCCGCCGCCTTTCTGGTCGATCAGCACCTTGTTCGAATTCGCCAGAATCTGCTGCATGGTTTCGAGATACAGCCGCTCGCGCATCACGACCGGCGCAGCCAGATATTCGACGAGAATCTGCTTGAAGCGCGAAGCTTCGCCTTCGGCGTTGGCGACGACGCGCTGTTCGTAACCGGCTGCTTCTTCGAGCAGCCTTGATGCCGCGCCGCGCGCGCGCGGAATGACGTCGTTCGCATACGCCTGGCCTTCGTTCTTCAGACGTTCGCGATCCTGACCGGCTTTGACGGCGTCGTCGAATGCCGATTGCACCTGCTCCGGCGGCTGCGCGTTCTGCATTGTCACGGCGGAAATCGTGATGCCGGTTTTGTATCGGTCGAGTATGTCCTGCATCAACTTGCGGGCGCCGGCGGCGATTTCCGTGCGGCCTTCATACAGCACGAAATCCATGCGGCTTTTGCCGACAATTTCGCGGATCGCGGTTTCCGCCGCCTGCAGCACGGTATCTTCCGGATTGCGGTTATTGAACAGGAACTCCCGCGCATCGGTGACGATGTATTGCACGGCGAACTGAATGTCGACGATGTTTTCATCGTCGGTCAGCATCAATGCCTCTTTCGGCACCTTGCTTTTGACATTGTTGCGGTAGCCGATCTCGGCCGTTCTGACCGACGACACGTTGACTTTTTCCACAGTCTCGATCGGATACGGCAAGTGCCAGCGCAAGCCGGGTTGCGTGGTTTCCGCGTAATTGCCGAAGCGCAGCACGACGCCGCGCTGGCTGGCATCGATCGTGTAGAAACCACTCGCCAGCCAGATCACTGCGATCAGCGTTATCAGCAAACCGAAGCCGCCGCCTAGCTGCTTGATGTCGGGCGGACCGCCGTTCGGCCGGTTCTGCGGACCGCGGCGGCCGAGCAACGCGCTGACCTTCTGGGTGAATTTGCGCCACAGTAGATCGAGATACGGCGGGCCTTCGTTGTTGCCGCCGCGTTTGCCCCATTGCGGGTCGTTTAACGCCATAGCTATTGATTCAACCTGTCAGGGAGATTTTTAGCCCAGCGCAAAGATGGAATCTGCCCTGGTGGTAGAAGACGCAGCGGCGCGCACTTCATCGAGAGCCGCGGGCACCAGATCGAGTCCCTGGCGCGTCACAGCACTCAACCAAATGCGCGAAATTTTACCATACTCGTCGCGGTCGACTGCCGGGGCGCGGCCATAGATATCGATTTTATTCATCAGCAGGATTTGCGGAATATCGCGCGCGCCAATCCCATCCAGCACGCTGTTGACTTCCTTGATCTGGGCATCGCGACACGGGCTCGCGGCGTCGACCACCTGCAGCAGCAGATCGGACCGCGCGGTTTCCTCGAGCGTCGCGCGGAACGCGTCGACGAGCGTATGCGGCAGGCTGCGAATGAAACCGACGGTATCGGACAGCACCACCGCGCCATCTGAAAAATGGCGCAGCTTGCGTGTGGTCGTATCGAGCGTCGCGAACAGTTGGTCGGCAGTGTAGGCCTGCGCGTGCGTCAGCGCATTGAACAGCGTCGACTTGCCGGCATTGGTATAGCCGACGAGCGATACCGACATGACGTTGGCGCGCTGGCGCGCCCGCCGCTGCACGCCGCGCTGATTTGCCAGCTGCACCAGCTTGTCGCGCAAAACCTTGACGCGTTTGCCGAGCAGCCGGCGATCGATTTCGATC
>JBGTFJ010000400.1:0-4896 GCA_041747355.1 Burkholderiales bacterium | reverse complement strand
TGGCAAGGCCGAATTGGTCAAGGCTTTCCAGGACGCCACCGCGGTCGTCGATTCGAGCGGCTTGTGCGTGTTTACGACTTTCGCCTGGACTTTGAACGACATCCAGCCGCAGTTGCAGGCGGCATGTGAAGGCGACTGGTCGATGGAAAAGCTGAACCTGATGGGCGAGCGCATCTGGAATATGGAGCGCGAATTCAACAACGCCGCCGGGTTCACCGAGAAGGACGACACGCTGCCGAAACGTCTGCTGACCGAAGCGGCGAAAACCGGCCCCGCTAAAGGCAAAGTCAACGATCTCGCGAAAATGCTGCCGGAATATTACACAGCGCGCGGCTGGACGCCGGAAGGCAAGCCGACCCCAGAGACTCGTCAGCGCCTGGGTTTGTAGCGAGACGGTTGGCGAATGGGTTGCAATATCCCCCTCCTTTAAAGGAGGGGCAACACGCAGTGGCGGGGAGATTTAGCTGCGCTAACTTCGCGTTTACGACGGGCAAGTTGGACAGTGCTACCAGGCCCGCCGCTTTGCGTCTCGGGGAGGAGGAGTAGCTATCCGAGCAGCCCCGCCGCTCGGCGAGAAGAGTTATTTGGTCAGCGCACCCTCTGGGTAATGGCTTACCCAAATCATCAGCAAGCCCGTTCCTTCATTCTGAGGTCAAACCATGAACCACGTCATCATCGGCAACGGACCCACCGGAATCATCGCGGCTGAAACCCTGCGCAAGGAAAATCCGCAAAGCACGATCACCGTGATCGGCGACGAGCCCGAGCTGCCATATTCGCGCATGGCGATTCCCTACTACCTGATTGGCGGCATCGACGAACGCGGTCTGCATTTGCGCAAGGACGAAAAGCATTTCCGGAATCTCAAAATCGATCTGATCGACGTGCCGGCAACGCGCCTGGATACGGACAAGCGCCAGGTGTTCTTGAAAGACGGCCAGAAACTCAATTATGACAAGCTGCTGATCGCAACCGGTTCCAGGCCTGCAAGCGCCCCGATTCCTGGCATCGATCTTCCAGGCGTCCATAGCTGCTGGACTCTGGATGACGCGCGTCGTATCGCGAAAATCGCCAAGCCGGGCGCGCGCGTCGTGCAGATGGGCGCCGGCTTCATCGGCTGCATCATTCTCGAAGCGCTGGCATCGCGCGGCGTCGAACTCAGCGTCATCGAAATGGGCAACCGCATGGTCCCGCGCATGATGACCGACGGTGCCGGTTCGCTGATCAAGAAATGGTGCGAGAAAAAAGGCGTCAAGGTTTACACCTCGACCAAGGTGACAGCGATCGAAAAAGCCGAGCCGAAGTCGCCAGGCTTGCTCGGCAAAGTCGAAGTGGCGGTCGGTATGAAGGAACCCGAGCAGGTTAACGGCCCGTTGCGCGTGAAGCTCGACAACGGCAAAGTGCTCGAAGCCGATCTTGTCATCAGTGCAACCGGCGTGCGGCCGAATATCGGATTCTTGAAGGATACCGGCATCAAGACGGAGGCCGGCGTGTTGGTCGATGCCGATATGCAGACCAGTATTCCGGGCATCTATGCCGCCGGCGATGTCGCGCAGGCCACCGAATTCAACACCGGGGAGCGCATCGTCAACGCAATTCAGCCGAACGCTGCCGACCAGGCGCTTGTTGCCGCGCGCAACATGGCCGGTAAAACCACGCGCTCGCAGGGCACGATGGCGATCAACGTGCTTGATACCATGGGCCTGATCTCGTCCTCTTTCGGGCAATGGATGGGTGTCGAAGGCGGCGATCACGCCGAACTGACCGATGCGGAAAATTTCCGCTACTTGCGGCTCGAGTTCGAGGGCGATGTGCTGATCGGGGCAACCTCCCTCGGCTTGACCGAGCATGTAGGCGTCATCCGCGGGCTGATTCAAAGCCGGCTCCATCTCTGCGAGTGGAAAGACCTGCTGATGCAGGATCCGACGCGCTTTGTCGACGCCTATATAGCACGTTCGCAAGGCGGCGCTGAAGTCCCGGTGTAGCAAGGGCCGCCTGTGCGCTTGAAAAACCGGATCGTATGAAAATCAAACTGAAGCTGTTCGCCACGCTCACCGATTACCTGCCGCAGCCCGCCAAGAAAAATGAGGTAGAGATCGAGGTCGCGGCAAATGCGACGGTCAGTTCGGTAATAGAACGTTATAATCTCCCGCCGAAGCTCGTGCATCTCGTTCTTGTCAACGGGTTGTATATTTATCCGCACGACCGCACTATCCAGAATCTGAACGAGGGCGACGCGCTCGCGATCTGGCCGCCGATTGCGGGCGGTTAAGCAGAAATCTGCGGCATCGCCCGTCTCGGGCAGCCGCATCCGGTCTCTTCTATCGCATCGAACGAACGAATAGGCAAATATGTCCGCTGTTTTGGTAATCAATCCGAAAGGCGGCTCCGGCAAAACAACGCTGGCGACCAATCTCGCCGGCTACTTCGCGTTCTGCAACGAGTCGGTAACGCTGTGGGATCTCGATCGCCAGCGCTCGGCTCTGAACTGGCTTGAGATCCGGCCTTTGGCGTTGCCGGCGATCCGGCAACTAACTGCGAGCGAGGAAGACGCGCCCAGACTTCGCGATCAAGGCGAGTGGTTGATCGTCGATTCGCCGGCCGGAATACACGGCAAGCGCCTGACGCAAATGCTAAGGCTGGTCGATAAAGTCATCGTGCCAGTGCAGCCTTCGGTATTCGACATGGCGGCGGCGCGGGATTTTTTCGAGGTCCTGCGGGAAGAGAAAGTCATACGCAAGCACAAGGCGTTTGCCGCCGTCGTCGGCATGCGCACCGATCCGCGCACTCGGGCGGCGGCGACCCTGACCGCATTTCTCGACCAATTCGATCTGCCGGTTTTGACGCATCTGCGCGACACGCAAATCTATCCGAACGCCGCGTTTACCGGCCGCTGTCTGTTCGACCTGCCGCCTTATCTGAGTGAGCGCGATGCCGAGCAGTGGCAGCCGCTTCTCGCGTGGGTGCGCGAACCATCGCCGGTTTCGGCTTGACCCCAGGACTTGACGAACATTCGCATGAATGCCGGACGGCGCCACCCGTCTGGGCTTACATTTTGACCCCACGAAGTAATCTTCAAATGAAACAGATTCGTGGCAAAATGTCCAACGATAATGGTCGTACCCCAAAATCTCGAAAAGGATGCAAATGGCTAAACCCAACTACGCGTTCGCGAAACGTCAAAAAGAGCTGGCTAAGCAGCAGAAAAAGGAAGAGAAGCAAAAACGCAAAGCGGAAACGAACAGCGGCGCAGATGCGACTCCGGCGGACGCGCAAACCCAGCCGGAGAACAAGACACCCGGGTAAGCTCAAAAAGCATGCGGCGGCTACACCCAGGTTGTGCTTGCCGATTAGCGATACTGCCTACGTTCGAACGCGTATTCCGGCGCATTGAAAGCGACGGGCGTGCTTGCTCGCGCGACACGACATCCCCCAGTAAGCGCGGCCTTGCAGAAAATTATGCCCGGGCGCGATGAAGATTTGCCTTTGGCGCGGCACCCGCTCCCACGGATCAACGCAAACGCCCCTCGGACCCGCCGACGTGGCTGATCATACCTCGCGGGTAGTTTACGAAATGACCATCAGTCATGCCGAATTTTTTCGCACCTTGCCGGCGGCGATGGGAGCCCTGCCTTATGTCGTCGATGGCAGCGAAGTTTCGGCCGTGCAGGACACGCGCAGGCTAACAATAAAACTGTCCCCGGAAGGGCGGCGTAACTTCGGTCCGATCCCGCTGCCGGTCACGCACGTCGAGTTAGGGTTCGATGGATACAGTGCAGAGGAGGCTCAGGCTTTTCTTGCACGATTCCATAGCTATTATCGGCGAGGCGGTGGCTGATGTCGCCGCCGCCGCGGATGCGCTTAATTCGAAAGCGGCACGCACGTGCGGCGTCTGCGAGTGTGCCCGGGATTCGATTCGGTTACCGATTCGACTGCGACCTTGACGCCGTAGAGTTGCTGCAAGTTCTCGCCGGTCACCACTTCGTCGGGTCGACCGCATTGCAGTAATTCGCCATTCTTCAGCATGAGGACGCGATCGGCATAATTCAGCGCGTGATCCGGGTCATGCGTTGAAAACACGATACCGATACCGGTTGCGGCGAGCGTAGCGAGTTGCCGCAGAACGCGGAGCTGGTTGCCGAAATCAAGGCTCGCGGTCGGCTCATCCATGATCAACAATTGCGAACCCTGCGCGAGCGCGCGCGCAATAAGCGTCAGTTGGCGCTCGCCGCCGCTGATTTCGGTGTATGGCTTGTCGGCCAGTTGAGCGATGCCCAGTGTCATGAGTGCGTCATCCGCTGCGCGTTTATCGGAATCCGACGGCAGCGAAAATAGACCAATGTGCGCCGTGCGCCCCATGAGAACGATTTCGCGCACGCTGAACGCGAAATAGGCAGCGTGTGCTTGCGGCACATAGCCGATGGCTTTTGCCAGTCGGTTGCGCGGCCAGTCAACCAGCGATTTCCGCTCGAGCACAATTCTGCCGCCGTGCGTCGGCAGGAGGCCGAGCAGGGTGCGGAACAAAGTCGTTTTGCCGCTGCCATTGGGGCCCAGCACGCACAGGATTTCGCCTGCGTCTACGGAAAAATTCAGCGCGCGGCCGATTATACGTTTGGCATAACCATAATCCAGATTTTCGATTTGCAGCTTCATTGCCAGGCGCGCCTCGCAGTCGCCAGCAGCCAGACAAAAAATGGCGCGCCGATGAAGGCGGTCAGTGTTCCCAGCGGCACTTCGATGCTCGCTATGGTTCGCGCCAGCGTGTCGATGCCAAGCAAATAACAGGCGCCCAATAACATCACCAATGGCAGCATGCGCGCAAAATCCGGCCCGACCAGCATGCGTGCGGCGTGCGGGATCAACAGACCGATCCAGCCGATGATGCCGGATATGGCG
>JBGTFJ010000399.1:0-2086 GCA_041747355.1 Burkholderiales bacterium | reverse complement strand
TGGGCGGTCTTTCCAACAGACGTACTTCTGGACGACACTGACAATGCTCGTGCTGACGGTGATCGCGCATTTCGGGGTGCAGCCGATACTCGCGAGTCTCAGGCAACAGGCGTTGCCGTCGATGGTAATGGAAAGTGTTTTCAGGCAGCGCTTCGCGGTCTGGCACGGCATCGCGAGCGGCTTGTATCTGATTCAAAGCGCGCTCGGCCTGGTTCTCGTGCTAAAACAGCGCGAAGCCTGACAGAGGCTTTTCGGTTCTCACTTCTGTGAAGCGCAGTCGAACCAGCAAAGCGTGGATGCGCGAACACGTAAACGATTTTTACGTGCAGCAAGCGAAGCGCGAAGGCTATCGGTCGCGCGCAGCATTCAAGCTGATCGAGATCAATAAGCGCGACCGGTTACTCGTGCAGGGGATGACCGTGGTCGATCTCGGTGCAACCCCCGGCGGTTGGGCCCAAGTCGCCGCCGGCTTGGTCGGATCATCCGGCCATGTCTATGCCATCGATTTGCTGCCGATGGCACCACTGCGGAATGTGACATTTATCCAGGGCAGCATCGACGATGAAATGGTCATGCAGCAGTTGCGCACCGCGTCCGGTGCGCGCGGCGTCGATCTTGTAATTTCCGACATGTCGCCCAATATCTCGGGCATCGACATGGTCGACCAGGCACGCGTCATGGCGCTGGCGGAACGCACTCTGGAAATCACCGGGAATTATTTGAAACCGGGCGGTGATCTCCTAGTCAAAGTTTTCCAGGGTCAGGGATTCGAAGCGTTTTTGCGCAGCATGAGGGCGCTGTTTGCCGAGGTTGTCACACGAAAGCCGGGGGCGTCGCGCGACCGCAGCAACGAAATTTACTTGCTTGGGAAGCGCCGACGGACGGTCGCTGGCACGGCGCCTCCGGCACTGCCGCCGTCCTCGAAATAGGTTTAGAATGGAGTTGTAAAAAGGGCTTGCGGAAGACTCGCAAAGAGTCAAAAGAACGTCTGTTTTTAGCGACGATTGCAGGTGCGGTTTTATCGATTATCGATTGTCGATTTTCGCGCAGGATGCAGAAGGAGTCACATTGAATAATATGATCAAAACCGTAGCAATCTGGCTGGTGATTGCACTCGTGCTGATGACGGTGTTCAACCAGTTCAGCACGCGCCAGACCGCGCAAAGCCCGATCGAATATTCCCAGTTTATCGAAGAGGTCAAACAGGGAAGAGTGGCGAAAGTCACGATCGAGGGGCGCGTGCTGAAAGGCGTCAAGTCGGACGGCAAGCGCTTTACGACCTATTCGCCGTCCGATCCGTGGCTGGTTTCCGATCTGCTCAAGAATGGCGTCATCATCGAGGCCAAGCCAGAAGAAGAGCCGTCGCTGTTGATGAACATTTTCGTGTCGTGGTTCCCGATGCTGTTGCTGATCGGCGTCTGGATTTTCTTCATGCGCCAGATGCAGGGCGGCGGGCGCGGCGGCGCGTTCTCGTTTGGCAAAAGCCGTGCGCGCATGCTCGACGATAGCTCGAATCAGGTCACCTTCGCCGATGTTGCCGGCTGCGAGGAAGCGAAGGAAGAAGTTGCCGAGCTCGTCGAATTCCTGCGTGACCCGGGCAAATTCCAGAAGCTCGGCGGGCGCATTCCGCGCGGCGTGTTGATGGTCGGTTCTCCGGGCACCGGTAAAACGTTACTGGCGCGCGCGATTGCCGGCGAGGCCAAGGTGCCGTTCTTCAGCATTTCGGGTTCCGATTTCGTCGAGATGTTCGTCGGCGTCGGCGCGGCGCGTGTGCGCGATATGTTCGAGCAGGCCAAGAAGCATGCGCCGTGCATCATCTTCATCGACGAGATCGACGCGGTTGGCCGCCAGCGCGGCGCGGGCCTCGGCGGCGGTAACGACGAGCGCGAGCAGACGTTGAACCAGCTGCTCGTGGAAATGGACGGCTTCGAGGCGAACTCGGGTGTGATCGTGATCGCCGCCACGAACCGTCCGGACGTGCTCGACCCGGCGCTGCTGCGGCCGGGCCGTTTCGCCCGGCAGGTCGTCGTGCCCCTGCCCGATATCCGCGGGCGCGAGCAGATCCTTCAGGTCCACATGCGCAAGG
>JBGTFJ010000398.1:0-3475 GCA_041747355.1 Burkholderiales bacterium | reverse complement strand
GACTGCCTGGCCTTCCTTCAAATGATCGGAGACGGCGTTCACGCGTTCATTGGCGATTTGAGAAATATGCAGGAGGCCATCCTTACCCGGCAGCACGCTGACGATGGCGCCGAAATCCAGCAGCTTTAGCACCGTCCCGTCGTAAATGCGGCCCACTTCGACTTCCGCCGTAATATCCTCGATACGTTTTTTCGCGACCAGACCCGCCTCTGAAGAGATGCAGGCGATCGTTATCGTGCCGTCTTCCGCAATATCTATCGAGGTTCCGGTTTCTTCAGTCAGCGCGCGGATGACCGCCCCGCCCTTGCCGATGACGTCGCGGATTTTTTCCGGCTTGATCTTCATGGTGATGATGCGCGGCGCATAAGCCGAAATCTCGCTGCGCGGATCGTGCAATTCCTGCTTCATGATGTCCAGGATATGCAGACGGCCTTCGCGTGCCTGATCGAGCGCGACACGCATGATGTCCTTGGTGATGCCTTGGATCTTGATATCCATCTGCAAGGCAGTAATTCCTTGCTCGGTGCCGGCCACCTTGAAATCCATGTCGCCGAGATGATCTTCATCGCCGAGAATATCAGTCAGGACCGCGAAGCGATTGCCTTCCTTGATCAAGCCCATGGCAATGCCGGCTACATGCGCTTTCAAGGGCACGCCGGCGTCCATCATGGCGAGGCAAGCGCCGCAGACCGACGCCATCGAACTCGATCCATTCGACTCGGTGATTTCCGACACGACACGCAACGCGTAGGCAAAATCTTCAGGCGCCGGCAGGACGGCCAGAAGCGCACGCTTGGCAAGACGGCCGTGGCCGATTTCGCGCCTTTTCGGCGAGCCGACGCGTCCGGTTTCGCCCGTCGCGTAGGGCGGCATATTGTAGTGAAGCATGAATCGCTCTTTATACTCGCCCTGCAGCGCATCGATAATCTGCTCGTCGCGGGCCGTGCCCAGCGTCGCAACCACCAAAGCCTGAGTTTCGCCACGAGTGAAAAGCGCCGAACCATGCGCGCGCGGCAACACGCCGGTGCGTATCGTGATCGGCCGTACGGTTCGCGTATCGCGCCCATCGATGCGCGGCTCACCATCGAGGACCTGGCCGCGCACGATTTTCGATTCGAGTTCGAAAAAGATGTCTTTAACGGCATTGGCGTCGACGGTTTCGTCAGTCGCGAGCTCATTCACAATTCGATCCCGAATTGCATCGACTTTCTCGGTGCGCGCCTGCTTCTGTTTGATCCGATAGGCCTCGCCCAGATCGACCTCGACCGATTGCGTGACGCGCGTTATCAATGCCTGATCCTTTTCCGGCGCGACCCAGTCCCACACCGGTTTCGCGGCTTCATCGGCGAGCTCGTTGATCGCATTGATCACTGCCTGCATCTGCTCGTGGCCGAACACGACGGCGCCCAGCATGACGTCTTCCGACAACTGGTCGGCTTCGGATTCGACCATCAAAACAGCTTGCGATGTTCCGGCGACCACCAGATTCAATTGCGAATTCTTGAGATCCGACGCAGTCGGATTCAGCACATAACTGCCATCCACATAGCCAACCCGTGCCGCGCCTATCGGACCGTCGAAGGGGATACCCGAAAGCGCGAGCGCAGCAGACGCGCCTATCATCGCCGGAATGTCCGAATCAACCTCGTTATTGGATGAGAGAACTGTCGCAACGACCTGAACTTCCTTATAAAAGTTCGCTGGAAACAACGGGCGAATCGGGCGATCGATGAGGCGCGAAGTCAGAGTTTCCTTCTCCGAGGGACGGCCTTCACGCTTGAAAAACCCGCCGGGTATTTTCCCTGCGGCGTAGGTGCGTTCCTGATAATCGACAGTCAAAGGAAAAAAATCCTGCCCGGGTTTGGCTGATTTTTTGCCGACCACCGCGACCAGCACCACCGTATCGTCGAGACTCACCAAGACTGCGCCGTGAGCTTGCCGTGCAATTTCGCCGGTCTCCAGCGTCAATTGCTGAGAGCCGAAACTCAACGTTTTCTTATGTTTCAATGGTCATCCTTTGATATCAAATCGTTTTTATGTAAGCCTGCGGAAAGGCACATTGCGATGACTATTTGCGCAGGCCGAGCCGTTCAAGCAGGCTGCGATAGCTGTCGGCCTTCTTCGTCTTCAAATAGTCAAGCAGTTTTCTGCGGCGGCTCACCATGCGCAGCAGACCGCGGCGCGAGTGGTGATCCTTGACGTGCGATTTGAAATGATCCGTCAGGCCGTTGATACGCGCCGTCAACAAAGCGACCTGGACCTCGGGGGAACCCGTATCGCCCTGGACGCGCTGGTAATCGCCCATGATCCGGGCCTTGTCCGTCGTAGTGATCGTCATGCTTCCTCCAGAATGGTTTTGTATTTTACCTTAAGCCTATGCTTAGGGAACCTCTGATTAAGTCCCACGCGGATCGCGTTCGACGCTGCGCAGCCGCAGCATCAGTAGCCGGACTACGGGCAAGCTGCGCGGCGACGCAGACGGCCCGCCACGCGAAGTGGGCAAAGCCCAGCTTCGCTGTCTTCGCGTGTCGAAACCCGAAGGGACGGGCCTTTGCGGGCGGTCTGCTTTGTCGCGACGCTCGTGAAGGGAATGACCCTTCACTTCGCGCCGCTTCGCACGTGAAGACAGGCGCAGCCTGGGCTTCGCCATTTGCGCGTGCATCCCGCAAAGGCCCGTCGCGACCACGTGGGACTTCATCAGAGGTTCCTTAGACAAACCGCTGCGCCAGGCGCTCGGTGCTGATCAGCCGTTTCGGCGAGATCATGCCTTCCGTGCCTTCCGCGGCGATTTCGCCGATGCCGAGAAAACGATGATCCTGATCGTAAATGCGCAAATTGCCGGCGGCGGCTCCTATCGCGCAACAGACCGGCCTTCCCTGCAACAGCGCGCGGCAATCGGCGGCACCGAGCATGACCGACGGCAGCGTGGACAACAGACTGTCTTCGTCGAGCAAGCTGTTATCACGCTGTCCCGAAGTCATCGCATCGAGTTGCATCATCGTGAGTGCTTCCTCGGTCCGTAATCCGCCGACGGCCGCGCGCCGCAATTCCTTCAGATGGGCGCCGCAGCCGAGTGCTTTACCGATGTCCTCGGCAAGTACCCGAACATAAGTGCCTTTGCTGCATCGAACGCAGAGATCGATCTCGTCGGGCCGCACGTCGAGCAATTCAAGCTGGAAAATATGAACGCAACGCGGCGCCCGCTCTAGCTCGATACCCAGGCGCGCATAGGTGTAGAGCGCCCTGCCGTCGCGCTTCAGCGCACTGTACATCGGCGGAACCTGCTGAATATCGCCGACGAAATGAACCAGCGCTGCTTCGACCTCGCTGCGCCGCACGCTAATCGCGCCGCGATTATCGGACACTTCGCCTTCGGCATCGCCGGTGGTCGTGGTAATGCCGAGCTTGATGGTCGCCCGATAAGTCTTGGCCGCTTCGAGCAATCCGGAAGAAAACTTGGTCGCCTCGCCAAAAC
>JBGTFJ010000397.1:0-1883 GCA_041747355.1 Burkholderiales bacterium | reverse complement strand
GCTTCCGCCATGCCGTGACGCGCTTAGGCGAGCGCGCGGCGGCGATAGGCCGCGGCCGATGGCGGCAACCGTTTCACTATCGATGCCTGACGGATTGGGCTGATTTACTCGAAGCGCACGGTCTCGCTGTGACCTCGCGGTCCATGGCGAAGGGCACGCCCTTCAGCAATGTCCTGATCGAAGCGCGCAAAACGTAGGTAGCCGGTTTTGCGACTGGCTCGACCAGATCGAGTGGCTTACTGCGCGGCGATCGTCATCACCGACTTGTCCCCGCCAGGTTCGAACACGACGACTTCATCCACCGCGCTGCCGGCGCCGCTCAAGCGGATCGTGCTGACCTGTTCCGCCATCTGTGCGTCGAGTGGGTCCAGATTCAATACCCAGGCCGCGCGCGAACCGCGTAGATCGATGCGGTAGAAGCGCTGCAGCGTACGCGCATCGCCGGCCAGGGTTGCGCGGATGCTGTCGACGAAGGCGCGGATAACAGGGTTGCTGTCGAGCGAAAAATCGCGTTTTTGCTGTTTCGTCCTGTTCTCGAAAACGACCTTGTCGCCTTCGACCGTGTAGCGCTCATCAAACGGTGAAAGCACGTGCTTCTCGATAAAGTCGGGGCGCTTGTAGGTCAGTGTCCCCGACAAGGTTAGTGGTTCTTTCAGCATCGCCAGATGTTTTTTTTCAGTGAAGCGCGAGCTGGTCGAGGGTACGTTCGACATGGTTTTCATCAAATCGGCGAGCTGCCAGCTCTCGTCTGCGAATGAGGGCGCGGTAAAGCACAACGACAATGCGAACGCCCGCGGCAAGACGCAACCGCCGCGCCGAATTCCTCCGCAAGCCGCGAAGCAGGAAATCGCGCGCATGGCGGTGACAAAAAAAAGATCAATCCGCATCGTCGCCCCAGAAGTCGTAGAAGTTAAACCAGTTATAAGGTGCAATCCGGCAATAGTGTTCGAGGCGTGTGGCATAGATCTGCACCCAGCTGCGCAATTGCTGGCCGCGCTCGCGGCGTTCGCACGCAACTTTATCGGCAAGCAGTTCGAAATGGATGTCGTAATTCCGGCCGCCGCGGTATAAACCGAACGCCAGCAGGGCGGGCGCCTGCAGTATCGCGGCAAGCGCGATCGGGCCTTGTGGAAACAGGGCGGGCTTGCCGAAAAAATCGCATTCGACCGATTTCTCGCCATGCATCGTGCGGTCGCCGAGGATGCCGACGATTTCCCCGCGCTCAACGCATTCCCTGGCGCGTAGCAGAGCTTCCGGCCGGCCGGCGACGATCACGCGCGGCGCGAGTTCGGGCTGCAGGCGATGCAGGATGGCGGTCACTTTTTCGGAACGGTGCTCGTTCGAAAAAACGTTGATCGGCAGATTGCGGTCGAACATGCCGAGCGCGCGCAGAATTTCGAAGCTGCCGTGATGCGCGCTCAGCAAAAGGCAGCCGCGGCCTGCCCCCATCGCTGCGTCGAACGCGTCGAGCCCGGTGATGGTGACGTTGAAATAATCGTGGCGGCCGGCAAGCAGATAGATGCGATCGTGCAGGCATGAGGCGAACGCGTGGTAGTGCCTGAACACGTCGCCGATGTGCGCGCCCCGGCCGAGCACGCGATGGAGATAGCGGCGCGATGCGTGCCGGGCGTACGGCGAAAACGCCAAGAAATACGCGCACAGCGGATACAGCAAACCGCGCGTCAGCCGGCGCCCGAATTTAAGCGTCAGCCACGCGATCAATCGCATGGCGCTGCTGCTGCCGCGTTCGGGGCGGTTGAGCCAGACGTCGCTTGGTTGCGGGTCTAGGGGCCTGGCGTCGCCCTGCATCGCAAGCTCCCCGATGCGATCAGCGTCGCGCCGCTCGTCATTTTGAAACGCAGCAAGCCATCGTCAACCGGCGT
>JBGTFJ010000396.1:0-1682 GCA_041747355.1 Burkholderiales bacterium | reverse complement strand
GGGCAATCGCAACCCCGAGCGCAGCGAGGCGGAAACCTGCGAGCCGTACCTGGCGCGCCAGATCGCCCTGATTCAGCCGAAGCTGATCGTCGCGCTCGGCAAAGTCGCGGCCGTCAATCTGCTCGGCAAGGACGTCAGCATCGCGAGCGTGCGCGGACGCCTGCATCGTTTCGGCGGCATTCCGCTGATCGTGACTTACCACCCGGCTTATCTGCTGCGCACCTTGCCCGACAAGGCGAAAGCGTGGGCCGACTTGTGTTTCGCGCGCACGACCATGCAACAACTGGTTGCCGTTGCAAACTGAGTCGGCTTGCAAACGCGCCTTATGTCGCATTACCCTTGCGATCGAGCCTTTCGGAGGCTTGAACAAATCAAAAACAGATCGTCTTTGCGAGCGCAGCGGCAATTTTTGTTTTCAATTTCATCGTTACGAGGTTGCTTCGTCACTTCGTTCCTGGCAAAGACGGCTTGCTCAGAGCGTCTTTCATAATCTGTGCTCTTGCAAACGCGGCTTTAGTCGCAACCTATACAAAGCTGATACCAACCAGAGGAAAAGACGATGCGAAACAGACTGAATCCGAAGCTGGCGCTGCTGGCCGTGCTGGCACTTCTGAGCCTGAGCGGCTGCGGCTATAACCAGCTGCAAACGACCGACGAACAGATCCGCTCCAGCTGGGCCGAGGAATTGAACCAATATCAGCGCCGCGCCGACCTCGTGCCGAACCTGGTCAACACGGTCAAGGGTTTCGCGCAGCAGGAAAAGGACGTGCTGCTCGGCGTGACCAACGCGCGGGCACGCGTCGGCAGCGTGCAGGCGACACCGGAGCTGATCAACGACCCCCAGGCTTTTCAGCAATTTCAACAGGCGCAGGGCGAATTGAGTTCGGCGCTGTCGCGGCTTCTCGTCGTCGCCGAGAACTACCCGCAACTGAAGTCGGACGCCAATTTTCGCGATCTGCAGGCGCAACTCGAAGGCACCGAAAATCGCATCGCGGTTTCGCGTAATCGCTATATCGAGGCCGTGCAGAATTACAACGTAACGGTGCGCTCGTTCCCGACCAATCTGACTGCGATGATATTCGGCCACAAAGTCAAGCCGAGCTTCACGGTCGAAAACGAAAAAGCGATCGCGAAGCCGCCGACGGTAGATTTCGGCGCTGCCGCCAATCCGGCTCCGGCATCTCGCCAACCGTCCGCACCGGCCGCTTTGCCGCCGCCCGCGACCGTGCCCGATCCTGCCCCCGTACCTGCTCCGGCTCCTGCTCCCGCGTCCAGGCAGTGATCGAATTGCGCCTGGCTGTGCGCCGTTTTTTGCCGGGACGGTTGATCCTGGCGCTGCTCCTGACCTTGATGGTGGCGATCAACGTCTGCTCGGCGCAGATCGCTGTTCCGAAGCTCGCGAGCCGCGTGACCGATCTGACCGGCACGCTGACCGGCGAACAGCGCGCGGCGCTGGAATCAAGGCTGCAAGGGTTCGAAACCGCCAAAGGCAGCCAGATCGCGGTTTTGTTGGTGCCGAGCACTCAGCCCGAGGAAATCGAGCAATACGCGATCCGCGTCGTCGATGCGTGGAAGCTCGGCCGGGAGAAGCCCGATGACGGCGCGCTGCTGCTGGTCGCCAAAAACGATCGCGCGGTGCGCATCGAAGTCGGCCGCGGCCTCGAAGGCGCGTTGAACGACGC
>JBGTFJ010000395.1:0-4332 GCA_041747355.1 Burkholderiales bacterium | reverse complement strand
GACGCTGTTCGAGGCGATGCGCGATGCGGCGCGGCGCCTGATCGCGGCGGACGACCGGTGCCGCATTGCCTGCGTGACCGCGGTACCGCCCGCTGCGGCGCTCTCCGACGACACGCCCACCGGCCGCCATATCAAGCATCTGGTGAACTTGCGCCGCTGGGCCAAGCCGCTAGAATTGCCCGAAGAGCGCTTGACCTACCACGTGCTGGAATCGGAAAAACCGGCTGCGGCGCTGATCGATTACGCAAGGATGAACGACGTCGAACACATTCTGATGGGCGCGTTCCGCCGGGGTGGCTCCACGCGACTGTTCCCGGGCATACGCGCTCAGGTCGTTGCGGAAGCGCCGTGCAGCGTCACCATCGTCCGTCCACGGTCGGAAACCTGACGCGGATAAATTAATCGCGATTGACGAATGGCAAATCGTAACCAACGGTTTACGACTCGCGATTCACCAGTGTGGTCCTGCAAGCGCATAAGAACTTGTGAGGTAATCTTGTACGGGCGCGAACTGCGGCCAAAATGGCGACACACTACGCCCCTCGCTTTGCTTTCCCCCTTTGAAAAAGGGGGACTAAGGGGCACGAAGCAAGCGCCATCATCTACGGCGCGCCGCACTACAGCGCGGCGCGCTTCCGAGTAAGCAATGCTCCAGGGCCAAGTCATTTTCGCGGCATCGTTTGCCTATCTGGGTTTGTTGTTCGCGATTGCCTATTACGGCGATAAACGCGCCGATGCCGGGCGCAGCATCATCGCCAATCCTTACATCTACTCGCTATCGCTCGCGGTCTATGCGACCTCGTGGACTTTCTACGGCAGCGTCGGACGCGCCGCGGCCAATGGCGTCGGTTTTCTCCCGATTTATCTCGGTCCGACGTTGATGGTCGCGCTGTGGTGGTACGTGCTGCGCAAAATCATTCGCATCGCCAAAACGCATCGCATCACGTCGATCGCCGACTTCATCGCTTCGCGCTACGGCAAGAGCACCCTGCTCGGAGGCGTAGTCACCATCATTGCGGTGATCGGAGTCGTGCCCTACATTGCGTTGCAGCTAAAAGCGGTTTGCAACAGTGTGACCATTTTGCTGCAGTATCCCGAAATCATCATGCCAACGAGCATCGGCGCCATCCCGGTGCTCGAAGACACGGCGTTTTACGTTGCCGTGCTGCTCGCTGCTTTTACCATTCTGTTCGGCACCCGGCACCTCGACGCGGCGGAGCGGCACGAAGGGATGGTCGCGGCAATCGCCTTCGAATCCATCGTCAAACTGCTCGCATTCCTGGCGGTTGGCGTGTTCGTCACCTTCTTGATGTATGACGGCTTCGGCGACCTCTTCGGCCGCGCCGCCGCGATTCCGGATCTGGCGAAGCTGTTCACTCCGCTCGAAGGCGCGGCGGGGAGCTACGCGAGCTGGGTTTGGCTGACGATTTTGTCCATGCTCGCGATCATTTTTTTACCGCGCCAGTTTCAGGTCGCTGTGGTCGAAAATGTCGACGAGAACCATCTCAATAAGGCCATCTGGTTGTTTCCCGTCTACATGCTGGCGATCAACATTTTCGTTTTGCCGATCGCATTCGGCGGGCTCATGCACTTCGCCGGCGCGCAAGTGGACCCGGACACTTTTGTACTCACCATCCCCATGGCGCAACAGCAGCAGGGGTTGGCGCTGCTCGTTTTCGTAGGGGGACTTTCAGCGGCGACCGGGATGGTGATCGTCGAAACCATCGCCTTGTCCACTATGGTGTGCAACGACGTCGTGATGCCGGTACTGCTGCGACTGAAAAATCTGCGGCTGACCGAGCGCAGGGATTTGAGCGGACTCCTGCTCGGCATCCGCCGCGGGGCGATTCTGTTGGTGGTGCTGCTCGGATATTTGTACTTCCGGGTGGCGGGCGAAGCTTATGCGCTGGTCGCCATCGGATTGATTTCGTTCGCCGCGGTGGCCCAGTTCGCCCCCGTGTTCCTGGGTGGAATGTACTGGAAAGGCGGCACGCGCGCCGGCGCTTTCGCCGGGCTCCTGTCCGGCTTCGCGGTCTGGATGTACACGCTGATGCTGCCGGCATTCGCCAAATCGGGATGGCTTCCATCTGCGTTTTTGACCGAGGGAATTTTTGGAATCGATCTCTTGAAGCCCAACCAGTTGTTCGGGCTTTCCGGGCTCGATCAGATCACTCACGCGATGTTGTGGAGCATGCTCGCCAACGCCGGCGCCTACATCGGCGTGTCGCTGTTTACCCGCCAAAGCGCCACCGAACTGTCACAGGCCTCGTTGTTCGTTGACGTATTCAAGCGCGAAGGCGGCGGTTCGCATTTCTGGCAGGGGACCGCATCGGCGCCGGGATTGCACGCGCTGCTTTCCCGTTTCGTCGGCCAAGCGCGCGCCGACGATGCGTTCACAAACTACGCCGAGCGGCGCGGAATCAACTGGCCGGACGAGGCGCTGGAGGCGAACGCACAACTCGTCAACTTCACGGAAACCCAGTTGGCCGGCGCGATCGGCGCTGCCTCCGCCCGCATCATGGTGGCGTCGGTCGTGAAAGAGGAAGAATTGGGAATCGAAGAAGTGATGGGAATGCTCGATGAAGCTTCGCAGCTCATCGAATACAGTCACAAGCTCGAGCAGAAGTCGCAGGAACTCGAAGCGGCGACAGCGGAATTGCGCGAAGCCAACGAGCGGCTGAAAGAGCTCGATCGTCTGAAGGACGATTTCGTCTCGACCGTCACCCACGAACTGCGCACGCCGCTCACCTCGATCCGGGCAATCACCGAGATCCTGCTCGAAGCCCCCGACGTGGAAGCCGAGCAGCGCAAGAAATTTCTGGGCATCATCATCAAGGAGGCCGAGCGGTTGACAAGACTCATCAACCAGGTCCTCGACCTGGCCAAGATCGAGTCGGGCAAGGCCGACTGGGTCGAGACGCGGGTCGACATGAGCGAGGTCATCTCGGACACGCTTGCCGCGATGGAGCAGCTTTTCAGGGAGAAGAACATCAAGGTCGAGGCGCGGCTTCCGGAAAAGGTCTCGATTGTGACCGTCGACCTTGACCGCATATTCCAGGTCATGCTCAATCTGCTGTCGAACGCGGTGAAGTTCTGCGACAGCGCGAACGGCTGCGTCGAGATTGCGCTGGCCGAGCGCGACGGCCGCCTGTGGGTTGACGTACGGGACAACGGTCGAGGTATCGGCGCGGAGGACCACGAGGCCATATTCAGCAAATTCCATCAGGCAGGCGACACGCTTACCGACAAGCCGCATGGCAGCGGTCTTGGGCTGTATATCAGCCGTCAGATCGTCGAGCATTTCGGCGGTAGAATGTGGGTGGAAAGCAGTCCCGGACGCGGCGCGCGCTTTTCGTTTACCCTGCCGACCGGAGCGGCAACGTGATAAGCAAAAAAATCCTGATTGCCGACGACGAGCCGAACATCGTCGCGGCGCTCGAGTTTCTCCTGCGGCGCAACGGCTACGACGTGCTTGTTGCGCACGACGGCGAAGAGGCGCTCAAACTGGTCGAAACATGCTGCCCCGACCTCGTGCTGCTAGACGTGATGATGCCGCAAAAGAGCGGCTATGAAGTCTGCACGCGCATGCGCGAGCGTGAGGACTGGCGCGACATCAAGATCGTCATGCTCTCCGCCAAGGGACGTGACTCGGAGGTAAATAAGGGCTTGGCTATGGGCGCCGACCTATACGTCACGAAACCGTTCTCGACTCGGGATCTCGTCGGCAAGATTAACGCGCTGCTTCAGCCAACTTAGGGCGCACCTCGTTATTGGTGCAATGCAAGAAGAAACGTGCTTGCGCAAGCTTCTTGTAATTGCGTAAGCTTCGCGTAAGCAGGCGCGAGGATATTCGTTCTGTTTGGAGATGGGGTTCGCGGGATACCTAACTAAAGGAGGCAACAATGGCAGACGCCAGGGCAAGAAAGGGACTTTTGGAAGAAGAGTCGATCAAGAGCGTCGGCACGGAAGAGAGGAAAGTCATCTTCGCTTCCTCGCTCGGGACGGTATTCGAGTGGTATGACTTTTATCTGTACGCCACGCTCGCGCCGTTTTTTGCGGTGTTGTTCTTTCCGAAAGGCAATGAGACGGCGGCGCTGCTGTCCGCTTTCGCAACCTATGCCGCGGGCTTCCTGGTGCGTCCGTTCGGGGCGATCGTGTTCGGTCGCATTGGCGATCTGGTCGGACGCAAATATACCTTCCTGGTCACCATCCTGTTTATGGGCTTCGCGACTTTTCTGGTCGGTTTGCTGCCGACGTTCGAAACCATAGGCTGGTGGGCGCCCATTATGCTGGTGTCCTTGCGTCTGGTTCAAGGGCTGGCGCTGGGCGGCG
>JBGTFJ010000394.1:0-7228 GCA_041747355.1 Burkholderiales bacterium | reverse complement strand
GCCGGCGAATATGACCTCGCGGGGTTTGCCGTCGGCGTGGTGGAAAAAAGCGCGATCATCGACGGTCGCGACATTTCCGCCGGCGATGTCGTAATCGGCCTGGCCTCGTCCGGCGCACACTCCAACGGTTATTCGCTGATCCGCAAAATTATCGAAACGCGCGGCATCGACCTGGCGGCGGACTTCCATGGCAAACCCCTGGCCGACGTGGTGATGGCGCCGACGCGCATTTATGTCAAGCCGCTGCTCGAATTGATCGCCGCGCTGCCGGTTAAAGGCATGGCGCACATTACAGGCGGCGGTTTGCTCGAAAACATTCCGCGCGTGGTGCCGGATCGGTTATGCGCGGTATTGGATAAACGGAACTGGACGCGCCCGCTGCTTTTCGACTGGCTTCAGCGCGTCGGCAACATCGATGAGCAGGAGATGCATCGCGTGTTCAACTGCGGGATCGGCATGGTGGTGATCGTCGCCGCCGAGCACGAAGCTCAGGCGCTGCAGCGCTTGCGTAGTGCCGGCGAAACCGCCGCGCGGATCGGCAACATCGCTGCGCGCGAACAGAATCAGGCGAGAACGCTTCTGACTTGCTGACGTCTGAGTCCTGATGCAAAACATCGTCGCCCTGATCTCCGGACGAGGCAGTAACTTGCGGGCAATTCTGGAGGCGATCGATGCCGGCTTGCCGCTGCGCGTAACTGGCGTGATCAGCGACAAGCCGACGGCAACTGGTCTCGAACTCGCTCGTGGGCGCGGCATCGCAACCCGCGTTGTCGATCATCGCGCGCATGCGCCTCATGAGTCGCCCGGCGAGCGCGCAAGCTTCGATCACGCGCTCGCTGCCGCAATCGACGAATTCGATCCCGCGCTCGTCGTGCTGGCCGGCTTCATGCGCATATTGTCGGCCGGGTTTGTCGCGCGCTATGCGGGCCGCATGATGAATATCCATCCATCATTGCTGCCCGCTTTTCCGGGCCTGCACACGCACCGCCGCGCGCTCGAAGCCGGGGTAAAAATTCACGGCTGTACCGTGCACTTTGTGACGGAAGCGCTCGATAGCGGGCCGATCATTGCGCAGTCTGCGGTGGCGGTGCACGACGACGACACCGAAGCCAGCCTGGCGGCGCGTGTACTTGAGCAGGAACACCGGATTTATCCGCTGGCGCTACGCCTGTTCGCCGACAACCGGCTGCGTATTACCGGCAATCGCGTGCGCGTCGTGGCCGATGAAGCGACGGTCGCGCCCTGACACTAACTTCCAGAATTTCACCACATGATCAATATCGTCAAAGCCTTGATCGCGAACTTCCTGCTGTCTTTGGCAGCGATGGCCGGCGCGGTCAATTCGCCGGCCGCGAATTTGCCAGCCCAGGTCAGTCTCAGCTATGAAATTATCAGCGGCGGCGGCGTCGTCGGTGTAGCCGAGCAGACGGTAACCCGGGACAATACCGAATACGCGATTACCAACCAGATGACGCCCAAAGGGCTGCTCGCGCTGTTCAACAGGGACGCCATCGAGCAATCGAGCCGCGGCAGCATTACCGCCAACGGCTTGCGTCCCGAGGAATATCGCGACCGGCGCGGTGACAAGGCGCCGACCGTGGCGACCTTCAACTGGGATGCGGCAACCTTGCAACTGCTGAGCAAAGGCCGCGTAACCAGGCTGCCGCTCGCAAAAAACACGCTCGATCGACTGAGCTTTCCTTTCAGCTTTGCCTTTTCGCAAACGCCGGATAAAAAGCTTTCCATCGCGATGACCGACGGCAAGCGCATCAAGACCTACGACTATGTGCTCGCCGGCCAGGAAAAGCTGAAGACGCCGATCGGTGAATTGCAGACGCTGCATCTGGTCAAGCAGCGCGAAAACGACGACGACAGCCGCACCGACCTGTGGCTCGCGCTCGATCATCATCTGTTGCCGGTACGCCTCCTGGTCGCCGAGGACGGCAAACCCGCGCTCGACCAGGTCATCACCAAGATCCGTTATTGAAGGCGGCTGCCGATCCGCCGGACGCGGCATCGTTTCGGCGTTTATCGTTCGCGCCAATTTGCCGCAATTGGTCGCGCCGGATTTTCACGCCGTCCATCGGTTGTCCGGCGCATTGACCACAGTATGTCGGTGCGCGTAACCCGTCACTCTCTCGATTTCGCCGTCGATGCCCTGCGCGCGGTCCTGCCGCTGGCAAAGCCATCCGACGCCGTTCTGCACCAGTTTTTCCGCGATCACGACAAGCTTTCGCAGAACGAGCGCGGATTCATCGCCGATGCTGTTTTTGGCGTGCTGCGCCGGCGCCGGCTGATCGATTATCTATTGCTGAAGGCGGGCGAGGCGAAACCAACTCCTGACACCAAGGCAGGCCACGGTCCGCGCCGGATGATTCTGGCGTGGCTGGCGAAGGTACACGGGTTGAATGCGCGCGAGCTCAAGCCTTGCCTCAGCGAGTCGGAAGCGAAATGGGTCGCGAATCTGAAAGCGGTCCCGCTCGATAATTTATCGCTCGCCGAGCAGGCCGAACTACCCGACTGGCTCAGCCATAAGCTGTCCGGCTTCATGAATGACGCCGATATACTCGCCCTCGGCCGCGGCTTGATGCAGCCGGCGCCGCTCGATATTCGCGTCAACACCCTGCTCGCCAACCGTGACGAGGTATTGACGCTCCTGCAAGCCGACGGTTTGGCCGCTGAGCCGACGCCCTATTCGCCGATCGGCATTCGTGTGCAGGGCCGTCCGCCGCTCAATCGTCATCCACTTTTTATTGCCGGCAAGATCGAGGTTCAGGACGAAAGCAGTCAGTTGCTCGGTTTCGTTCTCGCACCCAGACGCCGCAGCATGGTCGTCGATTTCTGCGCCGGCGCCGGCGGCAAAACCCTGCTGCTCGGGGCTCTGATGCAATCGCAGGGTCGACTATACGCGCTCGATGTTTCGGAGAAGCGCCTGGCGAATCTCAAGCAGCGCCTGAAGCGATCCGGCTTGAGCAATGTTCATCCGCAGTTGATCCAGAATGAAAACGATATAAAGATCAAGAGACTGACCGGCAAGATCGACAGCGTTCTGGTCGATGCGCCGTGCAGCGGCGTCGGCACGCTGCGGCGCAATCCGGATCTGAAATGGCGGCAATCGCCGGCCAGCGTCGACGAACTGTGCGACAAGCAGCGCGCCGTTCTGCAGGCGGCATCGGCTTTATTGAAAAAAGGCGGGCGGCTGGTTTATGCGACGTGTAGTTTCCTCCCCGAAGAAAATCAGCACATCGTCGCCGCTTTTCTCGAACGCAACCCGGCTTTCCGGCTCTTGAACGCGTCTGAAATACTTTCCCGCAACGGGATCGCGCTCGACAGCGGAGAATTTTTTCAGGTGCTGCCGCACACCCACGCGACGGATGGTTTCTTCGCAGCAGCGCTGGAAAGAACAACCTAAAGTCGCCGAGCCGCGAATTACAGCCGTGCTCCGATCAACGTTCGCTTGTTTAACCTTGCTCAGTTCGCTGTTCATGCCCTTTGCTGCCGGCGCTTTGCAGCCGGGCCCGGGCGTGGATCGCGCGGTCAATTCTACCGGCCTGATCGAATACGCGTTCACACCCGGTGATGCGGCCGATGAACTCATATCAAGGCCATTCGCAATGCGCGCCGGCAAATCCTCGTGCAAGCCTTCAGCTTTACCCATCGCCGCATTGCCAATGCCCTGATAGGCGCAAAACGGCGCGGCGTCGACGTGCAGATACTGGCTGATGCCGGACAGGTCGACAAGATTCGCACCAGCCTGATCAAGTATCTCGCCACTGCCGGTATGCCGGTCTTTCTGGATAGCGCGCACGATTCGGCGCACGATAAAGTGATGGTCATAGACACCGGCGGCAGCGAAACCTGCCTGGTCACCGGCAGCTACAACTTCACGCACGCGGCGCAATTCAAAAACGCCGAAAACGTACTCGTGATTCACGGTGACGCCGCACTGTCGGACGCCTATCGCGATAACTGGAAACGCCACCGCAATCATGCGCGCTTTTACCGCCCTGCCTCCGGCAACGCGCGGTAACGCACAGAACTCGTCGGCAGAACATGCGATCCTGCCGGTTGGGCGTTTCCAGGCGCCCTCGGTTGAACTAAGACGTTGCATGCGAGTCGTATGAAGTCGCGTATAATCACTGTTTTTCCAACAGAAAGGACTAATGTGCTAAATGGATTGATCGATCTCCCGTGGTGGGGTTACATAGTCGTGACGCTGGCGCTCACCCATATCACGATCGCCGCTGTTACCATTTTCCTGCATCGTCATCAGGCCCACCGGGCACTCGATCTGCATCCGCTCGTCAGCCATTTCTTCCGTTTCTGGCTGTGGCGGACCACCGGCATGGAAACCAAAGAATGGGCGGCCGTTCATCGCAAGCATCACGCAAGATGCGAAACACCGGATGATCCGCACAGCCCGCAAGTGCTCGGTTTGCGCAAGGTTTTCTGGGAAGGCGCCGAGCTCTACAAGGCCGAGTCGAAGAACTCCGAGACCCTGGAGCGCTTCGGCCAAGGTACGCCGGACGACTGGATTGAGCGGCATCTCTACAGCAAGCACAGCGTGTTGGGCATCGCGATCATGCTGATCGTCAATGTCATGCTGTTCGGTCCGATCGGCATCAGCATGTGGGGCGTGCAGATGCTGTGGATACCGATTTTCGCGGCGGGCGTCGTCAATGGTGTCGGCCACTACTGGGGTTACCGCAATTTTGAATGCGACGATGCAGCACGCAACATCGTGCCGTGGGGAATTTTGATCGGCGGCGAAGAGCTGCATAACAACCATCATTCGTACCCGACATCGGCGCGGCTATCGAACAAATGGTATGAATTCGACATCGGCTGGCTATACATTCGCGTGATGGAAACAGTCGGGTTGGCGCGCGTCAAGAAAGCGGCGCCGAAAGTCCGCTTCAATACAGCGAAAACCGAATGCGACGCCGAAACACTGCAAGCAGTGATTACACATCGCTACGACGTGCTGGCGAAATATGCCAAAACCCTGCGCCGCACCTGCGCTGAAGAAGTCGTGAAGCTGAAGCAGCGTGCTTCGAATTCAAGCCTCGACTTATCTGCCGTGAAGCGCTGGCTGCATAGCGATGCGAAAGACCTCGAAGCGAAGGAGCGCGCCGAGATTGACGAGGCTTTGAGCCACAGCAAAGTATTGTCGACCGTATATGCGATGCGGCAGGATTTATCCGCGTTATGGCAACGTTCGACGGCCAGCAAGGAGCAACTGGTCAGTCATCTTCAGGACTGGTGCCGACGCGCGGAAGCGAGCGGCATAGCACCGCTGCAGGAGTTTTCCCGGAAGCTGCGCTGCTACGCGTAAGCTGTTCCAGCGCCACAAAAGCCCGCCCAGTGCGGGCTTTTTAGTCTCCCCGTTTCGGTCAGACTTCCCGCGAGAAATACCGCCAAAACAAACCCGCTCGCAGCGGCTTTTATTTCATCTCGGCGCGGACAGAAGCTCCGGCCTGGAATCAAAAACGACCTCACTTCAATTTCGTTTCCTTGTACTTGACGTGCTTGCGCACGACCGGATCGTATTTACTGATTTCCATTTTCTCCGGCATCGTGCGTTTGTTCTTGGTCGTCGTATAAAAATGACCGGTGCCGGCGGTTGATTCGAGCTTGATCTTGTCGCGCATCGCCTTGCTCCTCGCTATATTTTTTCGCCGCGCGCCCGCATGTCGGCGAGCACGGCGTCTATGCCATTTTTGTCTATCGTACGCAAACCCGCGGCCGACAGGCGCATGCTGACCCAGCGATTCTCGCCTTCGACCCAGAATCTGCGGTTCTGCAGATTCGGCAGAAAGCGCCGCTTGGTTTTGTTGTTCGCGTGTGAAACATGATTGCCGGTCAACGGCTTTTTGCCGGTTACTTCACAAACTCGCGCCATGATTGCTCCAGAACCTGCTCTTCCGTGAAACGCCTTACTTGCGCGGCGCCCGGTTTTACGAAGCGTGCTTTATACCACGACGCGCGCTCCCGCCTCAAGCTGGATATCGCCGCGGCTGTTAAAAAAACGCAGCGATGCGGCCAAGACCAGGCACGAAGGACCGTAGTACATAAGCCCGGTAACGAAGTACAGGCAAGCGAAGGAGTCCAGCCACGGCCTGCTTAAAGCAACCCTCTTTCGGCGAACGATAAGGTGGAGCCGCCTGCCACAATGAAATGATCGAGCACCTTTATATCAACGAGGGCGAGCGCCTGTTTCAGGGCTTGGGTCAGCAGTTGATCGGCATTGCTCGGCTCAGCGACGCCAGACGGATGATTGTGGGCAAAAATAGCTGAAGCAGCGTTATGGTGAAGCGCGCGCTTGACGACTTCGCGAGGATAAACGCTGGTCTGGGTCAATGTCCCGCGGAACAGCTCTTCGCTGGCAACGACTCTATTCTGGGCGTCAAGAAACAAGACGACAAAAACCTCGTGCGGTCGCCCTTGCAGCGCCAGCCGCAAGTAATCGCGCACCGCCTGCGGCGAACTCATCGCGTCGCCGCGCATGATTTGTTCCTGCAGCGCCCGCTGCGCCATCTCGAGCACCGCCTGGAGTTGTGCGTATTTTGCCGGGCCGAGGCCGCCGATGGCGCAGAAATCCAGCTGAGATGCCGCGAAGAGTCCGCCCAAACCGGCAAACCGCTGCAGCAACTCGCGCGCAAGATCGACCGCGCTTTTGCCCGGAACGCCGCTCCGCAGAAAAATCGCCAGGAGTTCGGCGTCCGACAGGCTTTGCGCGCCCTTCTGCAACAATTTCTCGCGCGGCCGTTCGAGCTCCGGCCAATCGTTGATCGCCATATCTCTCCCCCGAGATCCCTTAATCCCGTTAGCAAGGCGCCGGATTTCGGCTTACCATAGGCGTCCCAATCCGTCCCAACCATCCGCAAAGCAGGCGCCGGGCCGGCCACACGGATCATACGTAAAGCAATCGCCACACACCATGAGTACAAACCGACATCGTCTCCTGCTCGGCGTCACCGGCGGCGTCGCGGCCTATAAAGCCGCTGAACTGGCAAGGCTGTTGCTGCAGGCTGGCAGCGATGTGCAGGTCGTGATGACGGCGGCGGCGCAACGCTTCATAGCACCCTTGACCTTTCAATCTCTGACCGGCAAACCGGTCGCCATAGACATGTGGAACTCCGACACCGATAACGGCATGCCACATATCGAACTGAGCCGCGGTCGCGATGGCATCATCATCGCGCCGGCATCGGCCGATTTCATCGCC
>JBGTFJ010000393.1:0-3512 GCA_041747355.1 Burkholderiales bacterium | reverse complement strand
GATGCGCTTCAACTCCGCCTGAATCGCCTTTTCCGATTTCGAATCGAGCGCCGAGGTGGCCTCATCGAAAATGAGGATGCGTGGATTCTTGAGGATCGCGCGGGCGATGGCGACTCTTTGTTTTTCTCCGCCCGACAATTTCAGGCCGCGCTCGCCGACCCTCGAATCGTAACCATCGGGCAGCGTCACGATAAAATCGTGAATATGCGCCGATTGCGCAGCCTCGATGACTTCTTCACGCGACGCGCTCGGCCGGCCGTAGGCAATATTGTAGAAAATCGTATCGTTGAACAGCACCGTATCCTGCGGCACGATGCCGATCGCCGCGCGCAAACTCGTTTGCCGGACCTCGCGGATATCCTGTGCGTTAACCCTGATTGCGCCGCTGTTCACGTCATAAAACCGGAACAGCAGGCGCGCCAATGTCGACTTGCCAGAGCCGCTGTGGCCGACCACGGCGATGGTATGGCCGGCTGGAATTTCGAAACTGACGTCAAACAATATCTTGCGCTTCGCTTCATAGCTGAAGTTGACGCTCTCGAAGGTGACCGCCGCGCTGCCGAGCTTTAGATCGGGCACGCCGGGATGGTCCTTGATCTCGGTGAGTTCTTCGAGCAACGCGAACATTTTCTCCATATCGGCCAGGGAATGGCGGATCTCGCGATAGACGAAGCCAAGAAAGTTGAGCGGCATGTACAACTGCAGCATGAACGCGTTGACCAGCACCAGATCTCCGATCGTCATCGTGCCGTTAACGACGCCATTGGCAGCGAGGACCATCAGCAGCGTCATGCCAACGGCGATAATCGCCGCTTGCCCGGCGTTGAGCCCGGCGAGCGAGGTCTGATTGCGGACCGCCGCGTTCTCCCAGGTCGTCATGCCTTCGTCATAACGCCGCGCCTCCCATTGTTCGTTGCCGAAATATTTGACGGTCTCGTAGTTGAGCAGGCTGTCGATGGCGCGCGTGTTGGCCTGCGAATCCGAATCGTTCATCGTGCGGCGGAACACCATGCGCCATTCCGTCACGAACAGCGTGAAGGCGATATACAGAATCAACGTGACGAAAGTCACAACCGCAAACCAGATGTCGTACTGCACGAGCAGAATCACCGCGACGAGAATGATCTCGACCAGCGTCGGCAGAATGTTGAACAGCATGAATTGCAGCAGAAACGAGATGCCGCGGCTACCCCGCTCGATATCGCGTGAAACGCCCCCCGTCTGCCGCTCGAGGTGGAAGCGCAGGCTGAGCGCATGTAGATGATTGAACACGCGCAGAGCGACGCGACGAATGGCGCGTTGCGTGACCTTTGCGAAAACAGCATCGCGCAATTCACCGAACAGCGTGGCGCCGAAGCGCAGCGCTCCGTAGCCTAGCAATAGCGCGGTCGGCAGCGCCAACACCTGCTCGCCCGGACTCAGTGAATCGACGATTTCCTTCAGCGCAAGAGGCACCGTCACATTCGCGAGTTTCGCGAGCACGAGCAACACGAGCGCGACGACTACGCGGCCCTTGAACTCCCAGACATACGGCAGCAGCGTGCCGATGGTTTTCCAGTCGTTACGATTTTTCGGAGGTTTGCCGGTATGAGTGGTACGCATTGGAAAGATGTGAAAGATAGCGCCGTCATTATCCGCGCAGCGACACCAATCGCCAAAATTATCGGGATCGGTCAGCGGTGATTTTGCGGCAGGGCGAACGTTTGGGCCGACTGACTGCATCAAGCAGGGCTGGTAGGCGATAGCCGAGCGAGGCGTGGCGATATCGCGCGGAAAATCTGGACTTGCACACCGGCCGGCGCCTAAGATTGCGCTGGGGACGCGTTGTCGAACGTGGCGACAAGCAGAGGGAGAGGAGAACATGCAGCAGCAAGGAAAGCCCTGCGAGGAACAATCGCGCGAACGCCAACGCGCGATAACGCTGCGCTTTCTGGCAGAGCCCGGCGATGTCAACTTCGGCGGTAAGGTTCACGGCGGCGCGGTCATGAAGTGGATCGACCAGGCCGGCTATAGCTGCGCGGTCGGATGGAGCGGGGCTTATTGCGTAACCGTGTATCTGGGCGGCTTGCAGTTTCTGGCGCCGGTCAGGGTCGGCGATCTCGTCGAACTGCGGGCCCTGGTTATCCGCACCGGGCGCACCAGCCTCGATATTGCAGTCGACGTTTACGCGAGCGATCCGAAGCTGGCCGAGCGGCGGCGGACCTGCCATTGCGTCATCGTGTTTGTCGCGCTGGACACGGAAAACCGCCCCTCACCGGTTCCTCCCTGGCGGCCGTCCACCGCCGTCGATCGGGCCCTAGAGGGTTACGCGCAACGCCTCGGCGAGTTGCGCCAGCAGATGGACGCGGAAATAGAGCATCGCATGGCATTGTCGGACGATGACGACACGGCGTCATCGTCCGGGCAACTGTAACGGCGTAGCGGAACAGGCGCCGCGATTGGCGGCATCGGACAAGAACCGGAATTACGCTGCTTCAGGACGAGCGCGTTCAAGTTCATACCATCGCCGATATCGCGTCGGGGCGAAACATTGATGCCGTTAACTGCGCACAGGGGTAATAAAAGTATAGCGGCGGTTGACGGTGAAATTGATTATTAGAATCGCTCCCGTCGTCACAAACTGGGCGAGCAGATACGGCACAGCAAACCGCTGGTGCAACATCCAGAACACAGCCGTGTTCAAACCGAGCATGGCGAGCGTTATGCTCAGATAACGCAGAAAAATTACCCGGTGCGAGCCAGTCGAAGCAAACGTCCAGTAGTACTGCAGCGTGTAATTGACGGCGACCGCTGCGCAGAAACCTGTCGCACTCGCAAACGTCGCGCCGACGCTTACCCACTCGACCAGTGCGATTAGGATCGAAAAATGCGCCGCTGCGGCCAGACCTCCGCCGATCAGGTAGCGGAACAATATACGGCGGTCGGGGGTATCGAATCGCATCTCGCCGTGATACCGAGCTAATACGATACTGGCCGCGTGACGACGTGGAGCTGGGGAATATCGACGAAAAAGAGCACGGCGATAACGCCGGAAAGAAAGATCGCGTAAGCGATAAACGGCACTTCCCGATAAAGCGTTTCCAGACCTTGGGCATGTGAATGCGGCTTCATGCCGATCGCTAGATACCATGTGAACAGCAAGGCGAAAAGCGGAAAGCTGAGCAGGAATTCGACACGGTACTTGACCAGAAAGATCGCCGCGAAAAAGGCCGAGCAAATCGCGTAGAACAGCGACGACAGCAGCAGCTTTTCCTCGGTGTAGTAGCGGAAGGAACGCCGATACAATCCCGCGCGTTCCGGATCATCGATGAAACGGAATTCGGCGAAGCGCTTGACCGCCATCAGAAAAGCGCCGCCCATCCAATAGGCGAGCAGGATGCTCGAAGGCGGCAGAGCGCCACTGACCAGAGCCGACCAGCCGAGCAGAAAGCGCAGCGGATTATTTACCGATTCAGTCAGCACATCGAGATATGCGCGGTCCTTGAAGCGCAGCGGCCTGATGTTGTAAACGA
>JBGTFJ010000392.1:0-3365 GCA_041747355.1 Burkholderiales bacterium | reverse complement strand
GTCGGTGCAGATGATTCTGTGGGCGTTCATCGCGCAATTCATGGCGCCAATGAGCAGCGCAATAGCACAGGCGCCGGGGTTGCTGATCGCCGCCGTTCTGCTTTGGGACATCCTGTTTCGCAGCCAGCTTGGTGTTTCGCTGACGTTCTTCGAGGAGATGTATTCGCGCAACCTCGGCCATTTATTCGTCAGCCCGCTACGGCCGTACGAGCTCGTCGTCGCCAAGCTGGCGATCTCGTTCCTGCGCACCCTGATCGGGGTCGGCGGCGCGGCTGTCCTCGCCATCCTTCTGTTCGACTATTCGGTTTTCGAGATGGGCCTGTCGCTGATTGCATTTTTTACCAATCTTATGATCATGGGATGGGCGATCGGATTGATGGTCTCGGCAATGGTATTGCGCTGGGGGCTGGGCGCCGAAAACCTCGCATGGGCGATTATCTTCGCGTTCGCGCCTCTAAGCGGGGTCTACTACCCGATCAGCGTGCTGCCGTCCTGGCTGCAGCCAGTTGCCCACGCGTTACCGAGCAGCTACGTTTTTGAAGGCATGCGCAGCGTGCTGTCAGACCACGTGTTTCGTAGCGACCTCCTGATCGGTGCGCTTGCCTTGAACGCCGTTTATCTCGCGGCAGGCGTCGCCATTTTTCTGGCTGCGTTTCGGGTAGCGAGAAAGCGGGGCCTTTTGTTACATATGGGAGAATAAGTGCCAGTCATGGCAAGCCGGTAAGCCAGATTCCTGCTTTGCAGGAATGACGTGATGCCCCAGCGGAGCCGCTATGCCAGCTTCCGCGCCATCGTTTTACTCAATGCCTGCTGCACATCGTCATACCCCTGCCATGGATCGGCTTTGAGTTTTTTTATGCGCTCACCGATGTTGTGCACCGTGAATTGATCGGGGCCTATCCTGCCCAGTTCATCCCAGCGCAGCGGCGTGGAAATCGGCGCACCTTCGCGCGCACGCGTTGAATAAGCGGCGATCGCGGTCGCGCCTTCGCCGTTGCGCAAATAGTCTATAAAGATTTTTCCTTTGCGCTGGGCCTTGAGCAGGTTCGCGGTGAATTTGCCCGGGAAGACGCGCACCAGATCGTCGGCAACCGCTTTCGAAAATGCTTTCACCTCGTCCCAGCCATTGCGGCGCGCGATCGGCACGACGATGTGCAGGCCTTTGCCGCCAGTGGTTTTCAGGAACGATACGAGCTTCAGGTCCGTCAACCGTTCGCGCAACAGTTTCGCCGCCTCCACCACGTTTTGCCAGTCGAGACCTGCGTCCGGATCAAGATCGAAGGTAATGCGATCGGCCCGATCGAGCCGATCACTTTTCGATCCCCACGTGTGCAGTTCCAGCACTCCCATTTGCACCAAGCCGATCACGGCGGGCAATGAATTCGCCATCGTGTAAATCGCCGTGCCGTCGTCATCGGGAATCTCGACGCGATCGACCTCTGCCGGCACCGTATCGGTCGCATGCTTCTGATAAAAACACTTGCCGCGACTGCCGTCCGGGCAACGCACCAGCGATAGCGGCCGGCCGGCCAGATGAGGCAGGATCAACGGCGCCATTGCCTCGTAATACTGGGCAAGGGCAAGCTTGGTCAACTGATGCTCCGGATACAGGACGCGCTCTGGATGCGTCAGGCGAACGCCGGCTACGTTGGCGCCAGTACTTTTGGTTACCGCCGTTCTTCTGTTCCCGCCTGGTGTTGTTTCGGAGACGTTTGACGACGGCTTCGCCTCCGGCTTTCGCGAAGGCGTTTGCCCGGCAACTTCGACCGGCCGCACCGGCACGGCCGTTTCTCGTACCACATCAGATGCCGGCTTGTCCTCACGCAAGCCCTGAAAAGACGCGTGGCGCACGATGCCGTCATCGGTCGTCTCGCCGTAGGCGATTTCAGCGGCAAGTTCGGGCGCGACCCAATGCACGCCGCGCGCTTCATAGCCAGTCGGAGGATTGCGAAACGCCGGCTTTTTCTGGTCGAGGCGCTTCAGTTTCGCGTGCAGGGTGCGCAGCGTGTCCTCATCGAAGCCGGTGCCGACGCGGCCCGCATAGCGAAGCTCACCGGAGTCGTCGTGCAGGCCCAGCAACAGTGCGCCAAAGCCGGAGCGCGAACCCGCTGGATCGGTATAACCGCCGATCACGAACTCCTGCCGCTGGGCGCATTTGACTTTCAGCCAGTCGCGGCCGCGGCCGCTTCGATAAGTAGAATCGGCGCGCTTGGAAATGATGCCTTCGAGCCCATGCTCGCACGCCTGCCGATAAACAGCCGCGCCGCCGTCCGCAATGTGATCGCTATAGCGCAAGGCGCCATTGCCCGATTCGAGCATGCCCGCCAGCAACGCCTTGCGCTCGCTCAACGGCAGATCGCGCACGTCGCGGCCATCGATGTACATGACGTCGAACAGATAATAAACGAGACCATCCTCGGAGCCGCGCGTCAGGATGTTCTGCAAATCCTGAAAACTCGTTGTGCCATCGCCGCGCAATACGACGATCTCGCCGTCCAGCCACGCCGCGTCTACCCGCAGCGCCCCGGCGGCTTTCGCGAGCGCCGGGAAGCGGTGCGTCCAGTCGTTGCCGTTGCGCGTGAACAAAGCGGCTTTTCCGCTTTCGATCCGCGATAGCATTCGATAGCCGTCGAACTTGATTTCATGAACCCAGGCGGCGCCCTCGGGCGGTTTGTCAACCCGGGTCGCGAGCTCGGGCTCAAGCATGGCCGGCAGCGAGGCCGGCCCGGACCTGGGCGGCGTGCGCGATTCGGTCGAACTGCGAAGCGTTGCCCGCGGTTTTGAATCGTCAACTTGGCGTTGCGCGGAGGAACCGGTTTTCTTCGGTGGCTTCTTCGCAGCGGTTTTTTTTGGACCGGTGTCGGCTTTGTTCGAATGCCAGACGCGTTGCGGGTCCGCGGCGATTTCCTCAATCCTGAGGCCGCTGACGACACTCTCGGTCAGGCGATCGACCACTTCGGCATCGCTACCGGTCACGGCAGTTTCGTCGCTTTCCTTGATCAGGAGCCAGTTTTCCTTGCCAGGCGTAGCGCTGGCATTCGCGCGTCCACCCATGCGCACCAGCGTCCAGCGGCCGTGCAGTTTTTCGCCGTCGAGCCGGAATTTGAGCTTGCCGCTTTTGTAATCCGCGAACACGTCGTTGCCTTCGGGGTGCCATTCGCCGCGGTCCCATAGCAGCACCGTCCCCGACCCATATTGCCTGGGTGGAATAATGCCCTCGAAGCCGCCATATTCGAGCGGATGATCTTCGACGTGGACGGCCAGCCGCTTTTCTTTCGGATCGAGACTCGGACCTCTGGGCACGGCCCAGCTCAACAGCACACCGTTCAATTCAAGGCGGAAATCGTAGTGCAGGCGCCGCGCCG
>JBGTFJ010000391.1:0-2788 GCA_041747355.1 Burkholderiales bacterium | reverse complement strand
CTCGCACTGGCGGCATTGGGGCTGAATATTCTTACCGGGTACGCCGGCCAGTTGTCGCTGGGCACAGCCGGGTTCATGGCGGTCGGCGCTTTTGCCGCGTTCAACTTCGCGCTGCGCGTGCCTGCGTTGCCGCTGCTCGTGACGTTCGTCCTTGCCGGCCTGACGGCAGCGGCGGTCGGCATCGTGTTCGGCCTGCCGAGCCTGCGCATAAAGGGGTTCTATCTCGCTGTCGCGACGCTTGCCGCGCAGTTCTTTATCGAATGGGCGCTGACCAAATTCGGCTGGTTTTCGAATTACAACGCCTCCGGAGTGATCAGTGCGCCGCGTATGGCCATTCTGGGGTTTGCTTTCGACACGCCGTTGAGAAAGTATTTGCTCACGTTGTCGATCGTCGCCGTCCTCGCGCTACTCGCAAAAAACATGATGCGCTCCGCGACCGGCCGCGCTTTCATGGCGGTGCGCGACATGGACGTTGCGGCGGAAGTCATCGGCATTCCGCTGCTGAGAACCAAATTGCTCGCGTTCGCGATCAGCTCGTTCTACTGCGGGATTGCCGGCGCTCTCTGGGCATTCGTGTATCTGGGCTCGGTCGAGCCGCAGGCGTTCGATCTGAACCGATCGTTTCAGATACTGTTCATGATCATCATTGGCGGCATTGGCACCATACTCGGTTCGTTCCTGGGCGCGGCTTTCATCGTGCTGCTGCCGATTTTGCTGAACGTGGGCGCGCATCTGATCGCGGGTGGCAACGTGAGCTCCAGCCTGCTCTCGAATCTCGAGCTCATCATTTTCGGCGGCTTGATCATTTTCTTTCTGGCCGTCGAGCCGCACGGCCTGGCGCGGCTGTGGCAGATCGGGAAGGAGAAACTGCGGCTGTGGCCGTTCCCGCATTAGAGTCGTACACTGATTGCAGCCCAAAGCAGGCTGATTTCACCACTGGAGGACACAATGCACAAATGTATTATTTCCACCCTGGCGATGCTTGGTGGGGCGCTTGCTGGAGCGCTGGTTGCCATGCCGGCTCAGGCCGCTGGCGAGCAATTCGTTCCGATCCCGATTTTCCGCGTCGGACCTTACGCAGCCGGCGGCACCGGCATTTTTGGCGGCATGATGGATTACATGGAGATGCTGAACAAACGGGACGGCGGCATCAACGGCGTGAAGCTTATCTGGGAGGAATGCGAAACCGAGTACAAGAATGACCGCGGTGTCGAATGCTATGAGCGGCTGAAAAACAAAGGCCCGACCGGAGCCGCGGCATTCAACGTGTTGTCGACCGGCATCGTTTACGCAATCATCGAACGCGCGACCGCCGACAAGATCCCGGTAATTTCCATGGGCTACGGCCGCACCGACGCGTCCGACGGCAGCGTGTTTCCGTATGTGTTCCCGCTGGTCACCAATTACTGGAGCCAGAATACCGCCAAGATCAAGTTCATCGGCCAGCGCGAAGGCGGCATGGACAAGCTCAAGGGCAAGAAAATCGCGAACCTTTATCACGGTTCGGCTTACGGCAAGGAAACCATTCCGATACTCGACTTGCAGGCGCAGAAATACGGTTTCGAGGTCAAGCACATCGAAGTCGCACCCCCGGGCAACGAACAGCAATCGCAATGGCTGCAGATTCGGCAGTACAAACCCGATTGGGTGATTTTGCGGGGCTGGGGGGTCATGAACCCGGCGGCGCTCAAGGCGGCCCAGAAGGTGGGTTTTCCGGCCGACAAGATCATCGGCGTGTGGTGGAGCGGCGCCGAAGAGGACGTGATTCCGGCGGGCGATGCGGCCAAGGGCTATATCGCCGCCGGCTTCCATCCGTCAGGCACCGATTTCCCGGTCATCAAGGATATCCAGAAACACGTTTATGACGATGGCAGAGGTAACATCGACGACCCGAAACGCCTCGGCACCGCTTACTACAATCGCGGCGTGATCCAGGGCATTTTGACGACCGAAGCCATCCGTACGGCGCAGGAGAAGTTTGGCAAGAAGCCTTTGACCGGCGAGCAGGTGCGGTGGGGAATCGAAAACCTGAAGCTCGATAACAACCGCATCAAGCAGCTCGGCGTGGTCAATCTGCTCCAGCCGATTACGATCTCGTGCAAGGACCACGAAGGCGGCGGCGCCGTCAAGTTCCAGCAGTGGGATGGCAAGAAGTGGGTCGTAATTTCCGACTGGATTGCGGCCGATCGTGAAATGGTGCGGCCGCTGATCGAAGCATCAGCCGCCAAGTACGCGCAGGAAAAAAGCATCACGCCGCGCGATTGCAGCAAGGAACAAACGGCTGCGACCCAGTGAGGGAGTAAGGCACTGCAGAGGTGGCGTGGCGCCGTTCACCCGAGACGGGTACGTCGACGAGCTTGGCGCGAACGGTTCCTGACTTGTTCGCTGCGACGCTCGTCGAACCACGAACGGAATCCGTAACACGCCGATGAGCGCTGAACGCCGTTTCCTTTCCATCAACAGCATTGAGGTCATTTACGACCACGTCATATTGGTATTGAAGGGAGTATCGCTGGAAGTGCCGGAGTGCGGAATCGTCGCTCTCCTTGGCGCAAATGGCGCGGGCAAGACCACCACGCTGAAAGCGATTTCCAACCTGCTGCGCTCCGAACGCGGCGACGTAACCAAAGGCTCCATCGAATTCCGCGGTGAGCGCATCGATCAACTCACACCATCCGATCTGGTCAAGCGCGGCATCGTGCAAGTCATGGAGGGCCGACACTGTTTCCAGCATCTGACTGTCGAAGAAAATCTTCTGACCGGCGCCTACACGCGTAAAGCCAGCCGC
>JBGTFJ010000390.1:0-1972 GCA_041747355.1 Burkholderiales bacterium | reverse complement strand
AAGAGCGAATCCGCAGCGCTGGCGAAGTGGGCTTCTGAATGGAGGTATTCGGAAAATTGCGATCCGTGGTATCGCCTGCTGTTCGGCAAGACCTGCGATGACTTGCCCGACGGGTTCGAAGAGCTGGCCAAGTTCATTCTCGGACCGCTGCTGGCGCATCTGGACCAGAAAGACATTAAAACGCTGACGCTGGCGCCCGTGCCGTCTGCGCCGGCGACAACAAGCAACGCATGAAGGCTGTGGAAGAAGGCATTGCACTGACGGCGCCGCTCGAACGCTCCAGTTTGATCGAGGCGAGCGCCGGCACCGGCAAGACATGGACGTTGTCCGGCCTGTTCGTGCGCCTGATCGTCGAAAAAGGCCTGCCGGTCGAAGGCATTCTCGCAGTCACGTTTACGCGCGCCGCGACGGCGGAATTGCGCGACCGAATTCGCCGCAAGCTGCGCGACACGCTCGAAGCCCTGGACGGCCGCCGCGTCGACGACGTGTTCTGCGAGCAACTCGCACTGCGCATCGGAAGCGGCGCCATCGGCGTGAGCACCGTTCTCGCGAGGCAGCGGTTGATCGCCGCATTGCACGGTTTCGATGACGCAGCGATCTACACGATTCACGGCTTCTGCCAGCGCGTGCTTGGCGACCGCGCATTCTCCAGCGCAATGCCGTTCGATACCGAAGTCGTGACCGGCGCGCAGGAGGCGCTGAGAGAGATCGTCGCCGATTTCTGGCGCACGCGCATTGCGTCGCCCGATATTGCGCATGCATCGGGCATTTTCGCGCACGAAGCTTTTCTGAGCTGGTTATTGCGTAAATCGGTAACGCCTGAGGCGCTCGAAGGCTGGCTGCGGCGGCTGCTCGGCAGACGCGGATTTCGCATCGACCGGACCGGCGCCGAGCATTCGATCGAGCAGTTGGCGGGCTGTCTCGAGCATCGGCCGAAGTTGTTGCGGCTCTGGCAGGACTACCGCGCCGAAATCATTTGTCTGCTGGAAACTCACGATGACCTCAGTCGCACGAAATACCCGAAACTGCTCATCACCAACTGGGCAACCGAGATCGAGAGCTTCTTGCTGGGAGGCGGCGATGCGCATGAGTTGCCGTACAGATTCAGAAAATTTACCAGCAGCGCGCTCGCGCTCGCGGCAAACAATGGCAAACAATCGCCCGAACATGCGTTCTTTCAGATGGCCGAGGATTATCAGCAGGCAATCGCAAAACTGACGACGTGTTTCGACGCCCATTTGCGTCATCTCAAGCTTGAACTGCTCGACTACGCGAGGACGCAATTGCGCGTGCGGATGCGCGAGCGCCGCGTGCAGACCTACGATGATTTGCTGCTCAATCTGCACGAAGCGCTGCAGGGTGCGTCCGGTGAGAGTCTGGCGGCCGCGCTGCGGCAGCGCTATCCGGCTGCGCTGATCGATGAATTCCAGGATACCGATCCGCTGCAGTTCGCCATTTTCGATCGCATCTACGACGGCTCGTCCGAAGCGGCGCTATTTCTCGTCGGCGACCCAAAACAGGCGATCTACAGTTTTCGCGGCGCCGACCTGTTCACTTATCTGTCAGCCGCACCGCGCTGTGCGCGAAAACATGCGCTGACCGAAAGCCAGCGCTCGGCGCCGTCGCTGGTGCACGCGTTGAATGCCGTTTTTGCCGCAAGCAGTAATCCGTTTCGTTTCCCCGAAATCGCCTACGATAAAATCCGCGCGGCTGCGCGGGACCGCGCGGTCCTTTACGACAATGCAAAAAATGAAGGTGAGATCCAAACAGGAAACGAGGGCGACAGCGCGCCCCTGCGAGTGTTTCTGTGCGATTCGGCGGCGGACGGAAAGGAGTTAGGCAAGGGTGCCGCAACGCGCTGGGCGGCGCAGACGACGGGCGCCGAGATTGCCCGCTTGCTCAATGGCGCGCAACGCGGCGCGGTTCGTCTCGGCGAGCGGGCGCTGTTTGCCGGCGACATCGCGGTGCTCGT
>JBGTFJ010000389.1:0-2628 GCA_041747355.1 Burkholderiales bacterium | reverse complement strand
TCGCCGGAGATACAGCCAACCTTTTCTATTTTTCGAACCGGGAAGGCAGCGTGCGCAAACTCGCTCCCGGAATCTACGGGCTCAGCAATCATTTGCTCGATTCGCCCTGGCCCAAGGTCAGCCACGGCAAAAAGACTTTGACCGCGTTGATGGACGGCTCTGAGAGCGATCTCGTCGATGGCTTGCTGGCATTCCTCGTCGATCCTTCGCGGCCTGCCGATCATCTGTTGCCCGACACCGGCGTCGGCCTGCAATGGGAACGCCTGCTGTCTTCGGCGTTTATCACGTCGGATGACTACGGCACGCGCTCATCAACCGTATTGCTTATCGCGCGCGACGGTCACGTGATCTTCGTCGAGCAAAACTTTTCTTCTGGAGGCGTGCGGGTAGAACAGAACCGCTACGCGTTCAAAGTTCAGCAGGCACACGCTTGATCATTTCGATATGCGGAAGGCCCGCTTCATCGAACGGTGCGCCAACAGTCTCGAAACCGTGCTTTTCGTAGAATCGCTGCGCGTGCATTTGCGCATGCAGATAAATCTCGGCGAAGCCTTTGTTCTGCGCCTGGATCAGCAGCGCATCCAGCAAAGCACTGCCGGCGCCTTTGCCGCGCCATTCGCGTAACACGGCCATGCGCCCGATTCGCCCATCCAAGCTTAGACGACCAGCGGCAATGACCTCCCCATCGCTCGTCTCGGCAAGAACGTGCGCGCAAGCTGGATCCAGCCCGTCCCATTCCAGGTCAGGCGGGACCTTCTGCTCAACGACGAATACCTGTTCACGCACCCGTATCAACTTCGCCGCGTCGTATTGCCAGCACGCGTCTCGAACCCTGAATTTGTGTTCGGCAGCCATTCCCTATAATAGCCACAAATACTCGTCATCTTCGTATGCAGAGTCTTTGGCGCGATAGCGAAGCCGCGCAGTTCGACGGCGATCTTGAATTGCGCGTTTACACCTCGCGTCTGCTCGGCCGCGACAAGGGCCTGGTTCTGCACGGCGGCGGCAATACGTCAGTCAAAATCCAGGAACGGAATCTGTTCGGCGAGCCCGAGGAAATTCTGTATGTGAAGGGTAGCGGCTGGGATCTCGAAACGATTGCAACGGCCGGATTCACGCCGCTGCGCCTGCCATCGGTGCAGCGGCTAGCCACGCTGGAAGCTTTGCCGGACACGCAAATGGTCAACGCCCTCGCCGCCAATAAAACGCTGGCCTCCGCGCCTGCTCCATCCGTCGAGGCCATACTGCACGCGATTCTGCCGTACCGGTTCGTCGATCATACCCACGCCGATGCGGTGGTCGCGATTACCAACACGGCGAATGGCGAAGCCCGTGTTCGTGAGGTGTATGGCGATGCCGTCGTCATCATCCCTTATGTGATGCCGGGGTTCGAACTGGCGCGCGTTTGCGCCGAACGTTTTCGAACCGAGGCTGGGTCGCAGACCATGGGCATGGTCCTGATGAACCATGGCATTTTTTCGTTCGGCGACAACGCGCAGCAATCCTATGAGCGCATGATCGCGCTGGTCGATCGCGCCGAGCGATATCTTGCCGAGCACAACGCATGGGATATCGCGCGTCCGCCGCATAGTGTGAAACGCGGTCCCATGCGCGATCAGATCGCAGTGCTGCGCAATAAGTTGTCAGCCGTCGCGCAGACGCCTTTGATTGTTGCAAGTCATCTCGACGACCATAGCATGGCTTTCATACTTCGTCGTGATCTTGCCAGCATCGCGCAGCAGGGTCCGGCGACGCCGGATCACGTGATACGCACGAAACGTTGGCCGCTGTTAGGGCGAGATGTCGATGCTTACCAACGAGCTTATGAAGATTATTTTCGACAGCACGCTGGCAACCAGAAAATGCTTGATGCCGCGCCGCGCGTTATCCTCGACCCCGAGCTCGGCTTATGCGCCGCCGGGCGCAGCGCAAAAGACGCCGCGGTCGCCGCCGAAATCTACCAACATACGATGGATATCATCGAGCGTGCCGAAGTGCTCGGCGGCTATCGGTCGCTGCCCGCCGCGGCAATGTTTGCCGTCGAATACTGGGACCTCGAACAGGCCAAGCTGAAGAAAGCCGGCAAGCCGTTGCCCTTTGCCGGCGAGATCGCTCTGGTGACGGGAGCAGCATCCGGAATAGGTACGGCTTGCGTAGACGCGCTGCTCACGCGTGGCGCAGCGGTCATTGGCCTCGATATCGACGATCGAATCGAAATACTGCATCAGCGCGCCGATTTTCTCGGCATCCGCTGCGATGTTACAAGCGGAGCGGCTATTATCGATGCGCTCGAAGCAGGGATCAGCGCGTTCGGCGGGCTGGACATGCTGATTCTTAATGCCGGTGTTTTTCCGCTCAGCGCCCGTATCGCCGATCTTGACGACGAACAATGGCAGCGAGCAATGCGGGTCAATCTCGATGCGAATCTGGCAATGCTGCGCGCCTGTTATCCGCTCTTGAAGCTAGCGCCGAAATATGGCCGTGTCGTTGTCATTGGATCGAAAAATGTACATGCGCCGGGTCCGGGCGCAGCCGCTTACTCAGCCTCCAAGGCGGCGCTGAATCAGCTTGCACGCGTTGCCGCACTGGAATGGGCGGGCGATGGCATACGCATAAACATCATCCACC
>JBGTFJ010000388.1:0-4235 GCA_041747355.1 Burkholderiales bacterium | reverse complement strand
TTGATTCCTGCAAGTGTGAGGAACGACGTCGTCGCAACCCTGAACGTCCTTTTGGAAGCAAAGCGACGTCGCACGACACGTGTGGTGATGGCCGGCTCCATGGAGGAGCCTTCAGGCGATGCGGCGGAGGCGGTGCCGTCCTCCCCGTACGCGGCAGCCAAATGGGTCACCGCGGGGTATGCGCGCATGCTGGCGACGCTTCATGACTTGCCCGTGGTCGTCCCGCGCCTGATGATGACCTACGGTCCGGGCCAGAAGGCATACAAGGTCGTGCCGGCTACCATGCTGTCGCTGCTCAAAAATCGCCCGATTAACCTTGGCAGCGGATCCCGACTGGTTGACTGGGTCTACATAGACGATGTCACTGACGCTTTCATGCGCGCAGCCGTCCTCCCCTATCCCGGCGCCGCCTCGATCGACATCGGCTCTGGACAGCTGGTGTCAGTACGCGATTGCCTTCAGACCATCGGCGATCTGACCGGACGGGGGCACCTGCTCAACTTTGGCATTTTGCCGGATCGTCCCCTGGAAATGGTGAGGGCGGCCGATGGAGAGCGCGCGGCACGCCTCCTGGATTGGCGGCCGTCGACGACCCTCAGAGAAGGTTTGGCCCTTACCAAGGAATCAATGGTCAAACTCGTGCCAAATGTGAGGTCAACATCCAGCGCCTGAGTTGCGCTTACCTGCTTCTGGCGTCCGTCATGTCGACTTCGTACGCAGCAAGAATGTTGATGTCCTCGTGACCGAACAGCTTTTTCAATTGCGCACCGGATTCGAGTATGGCGGCTTGTTCCCTGCCGTGCGAAATGACGTATACGAACTTTGCGCTGGGTAGTTTTTCGATTATCGGCATCAGCGTATCGCGCGACAGATTCCAGATTTCGATCGACCACAGAGTCGTTACCTCGCCTCCACGGCGCCAGCGATAAACTTCGCGGGTGCCTTCAAGCTGCTGACTTTCCAGCTGATAACCATTGTTCAGCAGTGAATGAATAATCGTCTGGCGGCTGACCCAGCCCGTGGTCAGAAAGTAGCGTTCTGCATCGGCAAGGCCTGAGAAATAAGTTTTGAATGCGTTTTGCTCTTGTTCGAGGATGCTTTTATGCCGATGCCACAACACGGGCGCGAACAACAAACCGGAGGTCAACCGATAGCCATCATCGGTCGTGAGCACTGATCCCGCACCCAGCACGAGAGATACCGACCCGATGTTTTTCTCCGCTACCGGGATGCCGACGATCGTCGCTATCGTCGGGAAAGGTTCCGCCACGTAAGGCTTGTTAATGAAAGTAGCGCGGAACCCGAGCGGGTATTGTCCGATGAATGTCGCGGCCGCGAGCACCACGACAATCGCTGCCTTTCGTCTATCTTTCAGGTGAGAAAGCGGATACAGCGATGCCAGCAAAAAAAATGGCAGCAGATAATAAAGATACTTCGGGCTGACGATCGTTCCGAAATAATAAACAAAGAACGGCGCCGTTCCGGCAACGAACAACACCAAGGTGCGCCAATCGCGCCGCACGGCCATGACGATGAGACCGAGCAGCAGCAAACCGGCCAGAAGCACCGAGAAGAAACCTGCCAGGGACTTTACGTTGGCCCCGCCGACGACCGGGACTGCCAGTTTCAACGTACCGTCATAGGTCCCGGCCAAGTGAATGTCGGAATACTTCAGAACGCCTTCGATGCTGCCGCCGCTTAAATACAGGGTAGCCAGGGTCGTCACGACGGTCGCCCCTGCCACTATCGTGGTTTTGCCTACCGCCTGTTTCCAGTCGTCCTTGTAAAGCAGCACCAGCGTCGCCGGCGTGATAACCAGCGCATCGAGCCGCATCCACGCCGCAATCCCGAACAGGATGCCGGCAACGATTAACGCCGGAAATCGATCGCCGCTGGTGACGACCAGCAACGCGAGCACAGAAAACAATGCCGCGACGACCGTGCTATTCGCGTAGTAGCCGCTCGTTGTCGCCTCTTGGAACAGCAGCAGAAAGACACCACAAAGCGGCACCGCAAGCGGTACCAGCCTGCTCACCAGCCATGCCGAAAGAATAACGAACAGCAGGCTGCAGATGCCGCTCAGCCAGCCGAACGCCTGCAGGATATCGACATTGAAAACCCGGTGCAGGAAACGAATGGCGATATAGGTGCCGGACTGCACTTCATAGCGATAGGCGAGGCTTCTCGCTGAAATCCCGCCTTGTTCCATCTGGACGGCGCCGTTGACGATGCCCAGATCGTCGCCCTCGACCGGAACGATCGGCACGATGCCGTACGCGAAATATGCCACCAGAATAATAAATGCCAGCCAGTAAAGTGCGGCCGGGATTGCGCCTGGCCTGGTTCGGGTGGCGCCGCCGGCGTTGTTCATCGCCTGCATCAGCTTTTCGACACGAGTACTACGCCGATGCAGATCACCAGGATGCCCATCATCCGCTGCACCGAGAGGGCTTCATCGAACATCTGCCAGCCGAGCAGCGCGGTGACGATAAACCCAAGGCTTACGAACGGGTAGGCGAAACTGACTTCGACGCGTGAAAGCACAAGCAGCCAAACCAGAACGCTAGTCACATATCCGCCGAGGCCGATCAGGATGTAGGGATTGAGTGCGACCTTGAACAAGGTAGGCTGGAAATGCGCGAGCGAGAAATCGAACTGGCCGACGTCTATCATGCCCTTCTTCAACAGGATCTGCGCGAAGGCGCTCAGCAGCACCCCAGCCAGTATCAATGGAACGTATTTGACGATTTTGTTCTCCCCGTCAGCTTCGAAAATTTGCCGGATGCCAAAGGAACCTTCCTAAGTCGCGGCCCATACGCAAACAAGCCCGACAACCCCCAGACCCAGGCTGACCTTATCGCGCACCGCGAAGACAATCGGGTCGTCGTGCATGTTGCCGCGATGTGTGATCAGCCACATTCTGCTGATCCAGTATAGAAGCAAGGGGCATAGCAACCACATGCCTTTCGCCTGCCGGTACAACACCTGCACGTCGAGGCTGTTGATGTACAGCGCCAGCACGAGCACCGCGAGGTAGCCGCTGGCAGCGCCCATCGACACAAGAACGGAAAGATCGTCGACCTCGTACTCGCGACCGCTGATCCTGTTTTTGCCCTGCTCCCGGCTGACCAGCAGTTCGGAATAGCGTTTGACCAGCGCCAAACTCAAAAATATGAAGGTCGAAAATGCCAACAGCCAGAAGGAAAGTGGCACGCCGACCGCGGCTGCCCCGGCAATCACCCGCAAGGTGTACAGGCCGGCCAGGACCAGCACATCGACCAGCGCGAAGTTCTTGAGCTGCACCGAATAGGCTAGCGTCGTGCAGTAATAGAAAAGCAGGACAAGCACGAACTTGAACGGCAGAAATGCCAGGGCCAGCGCAAATGCGCTCAGCAACAGCGCAGGCGCCAGCAAGGCTCCATGGAGCACGTGTATTCGACCAGCGGCAAACATGCGATAGCGCTTGCGCGGATGCTGGCGATCGGTGGCCAGATCGAGCAAATCATTCAGCACATAAACGCTGGAGGCGCACAAGCCGAATGAAAGGAACGCAACCAGCGCTTGCACGACGAGATCGGGTTCGTCGATGCGATGACTGGCGAGCAGCGGAACAAAAATAAGAAGGTTTTTTACCCACTGATGCAAACGCATCGCGCGTGCGTAAGCCGCAATGCCGCCGAATTTGTCGTCGAATACGCGCTCGACTTCCGCCACCCTCGCTGCCGCGCTCTTCACGCCTAACTTCGGATTGACAAGGATAGCGTGCCGGCAATGCAGCCAGATCGACAAATCGACATGCGCATCGGCCGCGTATACAAAGCTCTGCCCCTCGAACTCGAGCAGCATGCGCTGCAGTTTTCGTTTACCGGAAAGATTGGTCGACGCGTCCGTCGCAAACACCTTTGTAAACACGCCGAGGTGATCGGCAATCTGCTGCGCGAACTTTTCGTGGGCGGCAGTAACGAGCAGCAGTGCCCGCCCGGCGGCGTATTCCTCGCGCAGGTAGCCGAGGAACTCCTCCTGATAAGGCAAGGTGCTAACGTCGATTTCGACGCGTTGCGCGATCTCGTGCTTCAGATTGGCCTTGCCCTTGATCAGCCAGAACGGGACCAGAAAAATCAGCGCGAAGTTTGTCTTGAGCAGCGCGAAGAACGTCTCGACCAATAGATCGGTCTTGATCAAGGTGCCGTCGAGGTCGACACATATCGGAGGCTTCAAGTCGGAAACCTTCATGA
>JBGTFJ010000387.1:0-2055 GCA_041747355.1 Burkholderiales bacterium | reverse complement strand
TGCTACTTTGCCTCGGCGGTAATGACCTGCTGCGCAGAGTCGATGAAACCGCGATCGCCGCCAACCTGCGCGCAATGCTGGTGATTGCAAAGCAGGCCCGCATACCGGTGGTGCTGATCGGCGTACCCCGGCCGGCCCTGTTCGCCGGACCGCCGGCGTTTTATGCAATGCTCGCCGAAGAGTTTGATGTACTTTACGAAGGCGACGCCGTGGAGGACGTGCTCTATTCAAACAGCATGAAATCCGATGCTATCCATCCGAACGCTGCCGGCTATCGCAAAATCGCCGAGGAAATCGCCGAGTTGCTGGACGAAGCCGGCGCGCGCTTGAGTGCGGTCCTATGAACGCGGGACTTGCGGCAGCGTCCAGACCCAATACGTGGCGCAACATGAAATCAGGTTAACCAGGAGGAACCGATGCAAAGACGCTCATTCCTGAAACGCTTGAGCGCCGGCGCCGCAGTCGGCGCGCTCGCGGCGCCTGCCATCGCGCACGATCTGCCTGCAATTCGGTGGCGCATGGCGACGAGTTGGCCGAAAAGCCTGGATACCTTATACGGCAGCTGCGAGATGGTCGCGAAGCGCGTTGCCAAGCTCACCGATGGCAAATTTCAGATTAGGGTGTTCGCAGCCGGCGAACTGGTGCCCGGCCTGCAGGTGCTCGATGCTGTACAACAGGGCACCGTCGAGTGCGGCCACACCGCCGCTTATTACTACATCGGCAAGAATCTCGCGTTCGCATTCGACACGACGCTGCCCTTTGGATTGACGGCGCGCCAGCAGAATTCGTGGTTCTACTACGGCGGCGGCCTGCAACTGATGCGCGAGCTGTTCGCGCAATACAACGTCGTCAACTTTCCGTGCGGCAATACAGGTGCCCAGATGGGCGGCTGGTTTCGCAAGGAGGTCAAATCGCTGGCTGATTTCAAGGGCCTGAAAATGCGGATCCCCGGCTTGGGCGGCCGCATTCTTGCGGTGCTCGGCGCCGTGCCGCAGACCATCGCCGGCGGCGATATCTATCCATCGCTCGAGCGCGGCGCGATCGACGCGACGGAATTCGTAGGCCCGCACGACGACGAGAAGCTCGGCTTCTACAAAATCGCCAAGCACTATTACGCGCCCGGCTGGTGGGAACCGAGCGCAACCGTGAGCCTGATGGTCAACAGCGAGCAATGGAAAAAGCTGCCCCCCGCCTACCAGGAAGTGCTGACGAGCGTTTGCCGGGAAGTCGATCAGGACATGACGGCCGCATACGATGCGCGGAATACCGCCGCGCTGCAGCGCCTGCTCAAAGCGGGCGTTCAGTTACATACCTTCCCCGAAGACATGATGAAAGCCGCGCAGAAAACCGCGTTTGAGATTTACGCGGAAGAATCGGGAAAGAATCCGGCGTTCAGGAAGATTTACGACAACTGGAAAAAATTCCGCGACGAACAATATCAGTGGTTCGCGTCGAACGAGGCGGTGTTCGAGCGGTTTGTGTACTCGAACCGTGTTTGATGCATAGCGCGGGCCGATCGCATGCGGACGGCTCCGCACAAAGCTATCTTTCGACAAACCGTAAAACCATTCCGGGAAACGCGATTACCAGTCCAACCATGATGACCTGGATGACCACAAACGGAATCGCGCCCCAATAAATGTCGGTGGTTCTGATCGACGCCGGCGCCACGCTGCGGAGGTAGAAAAGCGCGAAACCGAAGGGTGGGTGCAGAAATGACGTCTGCATGTTGATGCCGAGTAGCACGCCGAACCAGACGAGATCGATGCCAAGCTTCTGCGCGATCGGCGCGAACAGCGGCACCAGAATGAAGGCGATTTCGAAGAATTCCAGAAAAAACGCGAGCAGGAAAACGGCAACGTTGGCGAAGATCAGAAATCCGAGGGCGCCGCCCGGCAGCGCAGTCATCAAGCGCTCGATCCATAAATCGCCGTCGACGCCGCGAAACACCAGCGTGAATATCGTCGATCCGATCAACACGAAAATCACGAAGCTCGTCAGCTTCGCGGTCTGGTCCATCGCTTCGCGCAGCAACTTCCAGTTGAGCTTGCGTCT
>JBGTFJ010000386.1:0-2469 GCA_041747355.1 Burkholderiales bacterium | reverse complement strand
CAGCGACGCGCGGTCGCACTTCAAGCATCAAAGCCTTGCTGCTTGACAGCCACATCGTCGCCGGCATCGGCAACATCTATGCGAACGAAGCCTTGTATGCGGCTGGTATACGTCCCGCCACGCCAGCCGGGCGGCTGTCCCGCCGGCGATGCGAAAGACTGGTCATCGCAATCAAAGAGACGCTTGAAGCGGCGCTCGCGGCCGGGGGCAGCAGCTTGCGCGACTACGTCGCGAGCGACGGCGAGTTTGGCTGTTTTCAGTTGCGCTACGCTGTTTATGGCCGCGCCAGGTTGCCTTGCCTGCGATGCGGCTCGCCAATTCGTGCGCTGCGCATCGGCCAGCGTTCGACCTTCCACTGCGCGCGCTGTCAGAGATAAGCCCTTACACCGCCTAAGGTTTATGCTAAAGTTCAAGGAACCCAAGTAACAGACGGTTTATGAGGACTTATGCAGCATCTGGTCGCTGATTTACAGGCCTATAGCGCATGGCGCATCAGCCTGTCGGATAGCATTGCGGCGCATCGGCACTGGCTGCACGGGCAGGAGCTCGATGACGCGCACATCAACGTACGCATCCAGCGGCTGCTCGACCGCTTATCCGACGACAAGCTGAACGTCGCCTTTGTCGCCGAATTCTCGCGCGGCAAAACCGAGTTGATCAACGCGATCTTTTTCGCCGATTACGGCCAGCGCCTGCTGCCGTCGCGCGCCGGTCGCACGACCATGTGCCCGACCGAAATCCTGTATGACGAAACGCGCGCGCCAATGATCGAGCTTCTGCCGATCGAAACGCGCGCCAACTCGATCAGCACAACCGAGTACAAGCGCAGACCGGATGCCTGGCATCGCGTCCCCCTGGACATGAATTCTTCTGACTCGATTCTCCAGGCTTTTCACGAAGTCAGCCTGACGCGCCGCGTGACGGTGAAAGAAGCGAGCGCGTACGGCCTTTATCATGAGGGCAACAAGGACGATGCGCTGCTCGTCGACGCCTCGGCGACTATCGAAATCCCATGCTGGCGTCACGCGATCATCACCGGCCCGCAGCCGCTGCTGAAGGAAGGTCTGGTGATTCTCGATACGCCCGGCCTGAACGCGATCGGCTCCGAGCCTGAGCTGACGCTGAACCTGCTGCCGAACGCGCATGCCGTGCTGTTCATCCTGGCCGCCGATACCGGCGTGACCAAAACCGACAGCGAAATCTGGCGCAACCATATCGCCAATCTGCAAGGCCGCAAGAAAGGCCGCATGGTGGTGCTGAACAAGATCGACGGCTTGTGGGATGAACTGAAAACCCCTGCCGAGATCGAGCAGGAAATCGCCAAACAGGTCAAATCGACAGCGGGTTTGCTGCACGTCAACACCAGCCAGGTGTTCCCGGTTTCGGCGCAAAAAGCAATGGTTGCCAAGGTTAAGAAGGACGCCAACCTGCTGGCGAAAAGCCGTATCCGGCTGCTCGAAAAAGCGCTGTCCGATTATCTGATTCCGGCCAAGCAGGAGATCGTCCGCGAAACGATCTACGGTGAGGTCGACGATCTGCTGAACAACACGCGCTCGCTGCTCGACGCGCGGCGCAGCGGCACCCGTCAGCAGCTCGAGGAGTTATCGGCGCTGCGCGGCAAAAACAAGGATCTGATTGCGCACATGATGCAGAAGGCGCAAAAGGAAAAGGACGGTTTCGATCAGGGTCTGCAGCGCTTTCAGGCGGTGCGCAGCATCTTCTCTCAGCAAACCAACGCGCTGCACGGCTATCTCGGCATGGACGCGCTGAAAGCCGAAGTCGAGCGCACCCGTACGGCGATGCACAAAAGCCGCTTCAGCAAAGGCATACGCGAGGCGATGACGCAGTTTTTCTCGACAGTCAGCCAGAATCTGTGGAAAGCGACGCGGCAGGTCGGCGAAATTCTCGAAATGATGGATGCGATGTACAGCAAGTTCAGCCAGGAGCACGGCATCTCCCACGTCAGTCCAATGTCATTTTCGACGGCGAAATACCTGCGCGAAATCGAGCGCCTGCAGAACAGCTACAACAAGCACTTCAACACGACGCGAACCATGCTGATCAATCGCAAATCGACATTGATGCACAAGTTTTTCGAAACGCTCGCCAGCCGCGTCATCTATACCTTCGAGATCGCGAACCGCGACGTCGAGAACTGGCTGACGGCGGTCATGACGCCGATGGAAACGCGCATGCGCGAACATCAATTGCAACTGCGCCGCCGGCTCGACAGCATCCAGCACATCCACGCCGCAACCGATTCGCTCGAAGCGCGCATCAGCGAACTGCAGCAGAACGCGATTGACCTGAACCGGCAGTTAAGCGAAGTTGGATTCCAGCGGGTTAAGCTGAGTGCGGCGCTGGAAACTGGGGATAAGCGGCAGAAAGCGGCCTAAGAATCTCCGATTAAGGATGTCATTCCCGCGGGCGGGAATCCGGAATTTTCTTAACCCTCTGCTCCTGCTGATT
>JBGTFJ010000385.1:0-3505 GCA_041747355.1 Burkholderiales bacterium | reverse complement strand
GATTTCTGCTTCGCGCAGCGATATCGATAACAGGTATTCGTAAAGCTCGCTGGAAAGCGTGAAGGTTTTATTCGACATGATGATGCGGCAGTTTTTTACGGGCGATGTTCAAAGCGGCAGACGTTAGCTCTATACTGGAATGCAAATCGACGCTCGAAGCGAAGCATTTTTCAGGGAAGCTTATGTGCCAACTGCTGGGAATGAACTGCAACGTTCCGACCGACATTTGTTTTTCGTTCGAGGGTTTCCGCGTGCGCGGCGGCCAGACCGATCATCATGCCGACGGCTGGGGCATCGCGTTTTTCGAGGGGCCGGGTTGCCGGCTGTTTCTCGATTCGAAATCGGCTGTGGAGTCGCCGGTCGCCGATCTCGTGCGCAACTATCCGATCCACTCCAAAAATGTCGTCGCCCATATCCGCAAAGCGACGCGTGGCCCGGTCGCGCTCGAAAACACGCATCCGTTCATGCGCGAACTCTGGGGGCGCTACTGGATCTTCGCGCACAACGGGACTCTCGAAAATTTTTCGCCGGCGATCGGCAATCGTTATTGCCCGGTCGGCAGCACAGACAGCGAGCGCGCTTTCTGCTACATCCTGCAGACTCTGTGCCGATCGTTTCCGGACGGCGAGCCCGGCCCCGACAGGGTGATGCGAACGGTCGCCGAACTGGCGCAAGAGATTTCCCGCCATGGCGTTTTCAATTTTCTGCTGTCGAACGGCGAGTACCTGTTTGCCCATTGCTCGACGCAACTCTGCTACATCGTTCGCCAGGCGCCGTTCCCGACTGCGCATCTGCGCGATCGCGACGTGACGGTCGATTTCACCGACGTGACGACGCCCGACGATCGTGTCGCGATCATCGCGACGGCAGCTTTGACCGACAACGAAACCTGGACAGCCATGCGAACCGGCGAATTCCTGCCGTTCCGCGATGGCTTGCCGCTGAGGAGAGCCGCATGATATTTACACTATATGCAATAAGCATTTCGGCGCTCATGGCCGACTGCGCATTGCCTGCGACTGCCGCAGCCGATCTGGGCGGCAAAAGGAAATTTCGCTGGTGACCGCAGCTACGCTTGTTGCCGCGCGGTCAGTCTGACCAGACCAGAATCTCGCCCTTGCCGCCATTCGCGTTATCACCGGCGTAACGGCGCACGCGTCTGCGCGGCTGCAGTTCGGCGAAGCGGCCGGGCAGGGCGCGCCAGGAGTTGATCAGGAGCGGCAGGAAATTCAGATTGTGGGTGCCGCAATCGCCGAATAAAACCGATAGCACTTGCGGTTTGGACGACAGCAGCAGCGTGCCGCGTTTCATACCGAAGCCGCAATGTTCGCCGACCTTGCCCAGCACTGCGATGGTGCCGGCCAGCATGCGCGAGCCGCAGTAGTCGCCGGCATCCCCTTCGATCAGGATTGCGCCGCGGCGCATGTGATCGCCGATGCGTTCGCCGGCTGAGCCGCCGACTATGATCGTCCCGCCAGCCATGCCGTGACGAAAACCGGGGAGCGCCGCGCCGAGAAAATCGCCGGCGTTGCCGTTCACTCGCAGCTCGCCGCTTTTCATCCCGCAGCCGGCGTAGGCGCCGGCGTTGCCTTCGATGGTGACCGTGCCGCCGCGCATCTTGAATGCCACGTAGGCGCCCGTATCGCCGCGCACGATGATGCTGCCGGCAGTTATGCCGTGGCCGATGTAATCGAGCTTGCCGCAACTGTTTTCGATGGCGATTTGCGTCGCATCATCGCCGGTGATATCGAACAACTCGGCAGCCTTGAGTTTTCGATTGCCGGATTGCAATTCAATCGCCGCAATCGCATCGTTCTTTAGACCGGCGAGCGAGTCGGGCGTCAGCGGCGAAAGATCGACGCGCTGCCGCGGGTGCGTCTTCAGTTTGAAAGTCAGCGCGCTCATTGCGCGGCTTCCTGCATTATTTCCCTCAAATGAAACTGAAACTGCCCGAGCTTGCCGCCGTAATTGCCGGCCGTGATTCGACGTATGCCGCCTTCGGTGCCGAACTCGCAGACCGCCGCAATACCTTCCCTCATTGCCGCCCGCACGTCGACATCAGTCAGCCCATCGATGACGATCTCGAGTACAGTTTCGATGCCTTCCGACAATTCGGATCTGGTTGCGCCACGCAAGGTTGGGCAGAACGCATCGTTGGTTGACGCCATCAGCGCTTTGTATTTCGAGCCGACTTTGGAACCCGAGCGCACGACGCCGCCGGGAAACGGCATGATCACATTCGGCAGCTTGCGCATCGCTTCGATCGCCGCTTCGCACGCGGTCAGCACCTGCTCCTGCGTATCCCCGAGAATCAGGAAATTGCCGCCGCCGACCGCTTTCGCCATGCCGGTCGTCTCTTCGGCCAGAAACTCGCCATCCATCACCGGCACACGCCAGTAGCGGCGGCCGGCTATCAGTTTCGAAATCTGGAATCCATCGCCGAAATAGCGCAGATTTTTGCCGAGCGGCAGTTTTTCACCTTCGCTGATGCCGGCAAATACCGCCGAAGTGGGCGAAGTCAGCACGCACTGGCCGACGCGGCGCTCGAGTTGCTTGCTCAATTCCTTGGTCGAAACCGCAAATAGCAGCACCGACGCGCCCGGGCGCCCATCCGGTGTTTCTTCTGGCGCGAGCTTGCGTTCGATGCCGGCTTCGCAGCCGCACGCGATTACCGAAGTGGCAAAGCCGGTGACGGCGTTCGCCGAGTGATAAGCCCATTTCAAATTTTGCGCGGTGATCAGAATGCGCGTCGCCTTCATGCCGAAAGCTTCGGCGAAAGTATCGTCGATCAGGACGCCGTTGATGATCATACTTTGCGGCACTCGTGGACCAGCGCCTTCGCGCCATGCCCGCATTCGCCTAACTGGTCGGCGCTAATCTTGAAATTATCGAGTTGCATAGTCTGGTAGCGCTCGAAATACGGCCGCAGGCGTTTTTCGATGCTGCGATCGAACTCAGGCTGGACGACGTGCACATTGCCCCAGGTGACTTTCACCAGTTTGCCGTCCTGCACGACGAGTTCGCCATCCTTGAACACGTAGTCGGGCTTCTCGAACATTTTCTGGCGGTCGGCGTTATCGGTGTAGACCGTGATGTCGGCGGCGGCGCCGGCGCCAAGATGTCCGCGATCCCGGAGCTTCAACGTTCGCGCGGGTCCCGCCCGCGTCAGGATGGCGATGTCATAGAGCGAATATTCGCGCGTAATGCTCGCCAGAGTCGACAGCGCTTTTGCCTCGGGGCTGATGGTCGCAAACATATCGTTGCGGAAGCTCTTGTCCATCAACAGCCGGATCAGATGCGGGTAGGTCGTGAACGGCGCGCCGTTCGGATGATCGGTGGTCAGGAAAATGCGCCACGGGTCGTCGACCAGCAAAAAGATTTCGAGGCCGATCGCCCATTGCAGCGCGTTGACGAAGTCGCGCTCGCGATACTCGATCGGGACGATCCCGCCGCCGTTGCCCTCGCCGTCCCAGAGGGTCCACTTCTTTGGCCGCGCGAAGCCGCG
>JBGTFJ010000384.1:0-2135 GCA_041747355.1 Burkholderiales bacterium | reverse complement strand
GTCCAGCCACACGTAGAAAAATTTGCCCGGCGCGCCGGGAATCTTGAAACCGAAGTACGGCGCATCACGCGATATATCCCAGTCGGACAAGCCGGAGGTGAGCCATTCGTCGAGCTTGTTGGCGGCTTCCGGCTGCAACGTGCCGGCGCGCGTCCACGTCTGCAGAAATTCCCCGCAGCGCGGATCGCTGAGCTTGAAAAAATAATGTTCCGATTTCTTTTTGATCGGTACCGCACCCGACACCACGGAATACGGATTGATCAGATCGGATGGCGTATACGCCGAGCCACAGACTTCGCACGAATCGCCGTATTGATCCCTTGCGCCGCACTTCGGGCATGCGCCCTTGACGAAACGGTCTGGCAGAAACATCTGCTTGACCGGATCGTAAAGCTGCTCGATTTCGCGCCGGTCGATCAGCCCGCTTCGCTTCAGTTCGGCGTAAATGCTCTCGGCATAACGCCGGGTTTCGTCGGAATGCGTGGAATCGTAGTTATCGAAAGCGACATGAAAGCCCTCGAAATCGCGCAGATGCTCGCCGTGCACGCGCGCGATCAGTTGTTCGGGGGCAATCCCTTCGGCTTCCGCGCGCAGCATGACTGGCGTGCCGTGCGTGTCGTCGGCGCACACGTAATAGCATTCGTGATCTTGCATTTTCTGGAAACGGACCCAGATATCGGTCTGGATGTACTCGACCAGATGCCCGAGATGAATGCTGCCATTGGCGTACGGCAGAGCGGACGTGACGAGAATTTTGCGCGACATGGGCGGCAGCGGAATAAACTGAAATTGTAGCAAAGCGCGAGAGCGCGGGTATCGCGCCGCGGCAGGTATCGGTGCTCGGCCAGCAATTGTTCTAGAATGCGTATCCTGAAGATTGGATGGAAAGCCTCATGACTGTTTCGACTGTTTCAGAATCCCAGATCAAAAGCGCGCTGCAGGAAATCAGCGATCCGAATACCGGCAAGGATCTGCTGGCCGGTAAGATCGTGCGCAACATCAAGGTCGATGGCGACGACATGTCGCTCGATCTCGTTTTCGGCTACCCGGCGAAAAACGTCATGGACAGCCTGCGCAAACAGGTCATCAACCGGCTAAAAAAAATCCCGGGCGCCGGCAACGTCAGCGTCAATGCCAGTGTCAAGATCGTCTCGCACAGCGTGCAGCGCGGCGTCAAGCTGATACCGAACGTCAAGAACATCATCGCGGTTGCGTCGGGCAAAGGCGGCGTGGGCAAGTCAACCACGGCGGTCAATCTCGCCTTGGCGCTGGCAGCCGAAGGCGCCTCAGTCGGCGTGCTCGACGCCGACATTTACGGGCCTTCGCAACCGGCGATGCTCGGCATCCAGGGACGTCCTGAATCGCACGACGGAAAAAGCCTCGAGCCGATGGAAGGCCACGGCGTACAGGCTATGTCGATCGGTTTTCTGATCGACGTCGAAACGCCTATGGTCTGGCGCGGGCCGATGGTCACGCAGGCGCTCGAGCAGTTGCTGACCGAAACACGCTGGCGCGAGATCGATTATCTGGTCGTCGACCTGCCGCCCGGCACGGGCGATATTCAACTGACGCTGGCGCAAAAGGTGCCGGTCACCGGCGCCGTAATCGTCACCACACCGCAGGATATTGCGCTGCTCGACGCGCGCAAAGGGCTTAAGATGTTCGAGAAGGTCGGCATCCCGATTCTCGGTATCGTCGAAAACATGAGCACGCACCTTTGCTCGAACTGCGGCCACGAGGAACATATATTTGGGGCCGGAGGGGCGCAAAACATGGCGACAGATTACAAAGTCGATTTACTGGGTTCGCTGCCGCTCGACATCGTTATCCGCGAAAACGCCGATTCGGGAATGCCCACCGTCGTCGCCGACCCGGACGGAACGGTGAGCCAGGTCTATCGCGCGATCGCGCGCCGGATCGCCTTGAAAATCGCCGATCAGGCGCAGGACAGAACAGCGCTGTTCCCGAAGATCGTTATTCAAAACACGTAAGGGTCCCTCTTCGTAAGGGCCCTCTTATCAGGTTGTCATTCCTTCGAACGCGGGAAGGTGCATTCACGTTTGAAGTGCAACAGATGGTTACAGAATACTTCCGCCGGTGTCCTGAATCCAAGACACTTCCGCGGTGTGTGATTG
>JBGTFJ010000383.1:0-3189 GCA_041747355.1 Burkholderiales bacterium | reverse complement strand
CGGCTGAGTAACCGTGTTTCAAGTCAAGCCTTCGGGTACTACGGATTGAAGGCTGCCTGATCCCGCACCATCGCGTTGAGCATTGTCAGCAGCTTGCGCATACAGGCCACCAGCGCCACTTTCTTCAGTTTGCCCGCAGCGACGAGCCGTTGATAGAAGGCGCGGATCACCGGATTATGCCGCGTTGCGGTCAGTGTCGCCATGTAAGGCGTGTGCCGCACGCGAGCACGCCCTCCGGTGATCGCTCTGCGGCCTCGCATCTGCCCTGAGTCCCGGTTCATCGGTGCGACGCCCACCAATGCGCTGATCTGCCGCCGATTGAGCCGGCCCAGTTCCGGAAGCTCGGCGATCAGCGTGGCGGCCGTCGTCGGGCCAATGCCAGACACCGACCGCAGCAGCGTTTCGGCTTGGGCGTGATGCTGCGTAACGTGACGGACCATCTGGGCTTCGGCATCGTCCAAGAGCTTCTTGAGGACTTCGATGGCGGTGATGATTGAATCCCTGACCACAGGGTGTGCGGTGCCGAGCCGCAGGCGCTCAGAGGTGAGCATCGCCAGGATCTGGCGCCGCCGTGCGACCAGCGCCGCCAAGCGCTGCTGCTCGGCGTCCGGCAAAGGGCGCAAGAACCGCGCTGCGTCCGCCCGCCGCTGCAATACCGCCGCGAGTTCTGCCAGCATCGCGGCATCCAGGCGGTCAGTCTTGGCCAGCCGTCCCATGGCTTTGGCAAAATCACGCGCCTGGCGGGGGTTGATCACCGCCACCGGCAGCCCCGCCGCTTGCAGCGCGCAGGCCAGTTCCGCCTCAAAACCGCCGGTCGCTTCCATGACGATCAACGCGACATTTCGGCGAGCCAGGTCCGCCGTCAGCGCGGTGTGACCTTCCGTGTCGTTGCCATACCGCCGCACCGCTTCCACCCCATCTATGGCAACATCAACGTGCGCCTTGGCAACGTCAATTTTAACGCTCAGAGATTCGGACACTGGTCTTCGCCTCCCTTGCTTGCACATGCGAGCTCATAGGCTCAGGTAACCGTTCGGGATCTCAAAGACCGGCACAGCTCCGCGCGCAATCTACTCAGCCTCGGGCTACATACCCATGCTTAGGAACAGGCTACGCGGTACAGTCCGAACCACTGACACGGCCTCGATACCTTACCGCGCCGGTCCGTAATCAACATACAAGCTTAGTCGGCCCGTTACCTTACAGGGAACCCTGCTTGAGTTGCTCGACGTCGCCTTTGTTTTGCCGGCAGAACCGCTGGCATGCCGAGCGGCCTAATCCATAATCCGCGGCGCCAGCCTTTGCTGTGGCAGATGTGTTCGTCTTCCTCATCTTCAACCTCTTCGGTCGCGGCTGTAACGCCTTATTCTCGTCGCTTTGGCTTTCTCGGCGCATTTCGAAAGCAGTTCCCTGTTTTGATGGCCTTGGTTTGGCGAGTGCCGTGCTCGACGTACAGTTTGCGAGACGACGCGCATTGGCGCTGGCAGCGCCGCGTTCCGATGATGAAAAGCTCGCGCTTTTCGATCACCTTCCATATGACACAGGCGGGCAAGACAGCCATTGAAAACCTTACGAACCCGGCGCAATGGATGATCGGCAAGAATATACTGATCAAGACCGCCTACCGTAAATACTGCTCTTTGGATTACGTCGGGTCCGCGCATCAGGTTAGTCCATCGCTTCGTTTGAACGTTAATCAACAAACTCTCAACGAATAAAAAATTAGAGAACCTTAACAAACTTTCAGACAGAGGTTCACCAAACAATGGGCGCCTGAACCACTCGACCGGACCCGCTGACGGCGCGTCGATTTTCCATTAGCATCAAGTGCTCGCATAGGCACCCGTCGCGCTTCTCCACATCCGGCCTGATTCACCCCACTGCCGCCAAAATGCGCACCTTCGGACGCCGGGCTTCGTACATACTGCAGCACCCGGGCGCCTTCGCCGTGCAGACGCTGAAAGGCTTCCGCGCCAATCAGGGGCTTCTGTTGGCCGGCGCGGTGGCGTACTACACGCTCTTGTCGATTGTGCCGCTGCTGATCCTCATCATCATCGCACTTTCCCACGTGATCGATCAGGCGGAGTTGCTGGACACCTTGCGCCGCTATCTGGAATGGCTGGTTCCCGGACAATCCAAACCGATGCTGGTCGAGCTGGCGAACTTTCTCGATCATCGCGAAGTCATGGGCTGGGTGCTGCTGGCGACGATGATATTTTTCAGTTCGCTCGCATTTACCGTGCTGGAGAATGCGATGTCGGTAATATTCCTGCATCGCGTCGCCATTCGCAGGCGCCGCTTTCTCGTCTCCGCGTTGCTGCCCTATTGCTACATCCTGTTTCTCAGCATCGGCTTGCTGCTAGTTACCCTGGTCGCGGGCATCCTGCAGGCCATCGGCCAGGAAAGCGTCGATTTTCTTGGACGTAGCTGGTCGCTCCGCGGCGTGTCCGGCGCGCTTCTCTATCTTCTCGGCCTGGGCGGTGAGATTTTCGTTCTCACCTCGATCTATCTGATAATGCCGGTCGGACGATTGTCGCTGCGGCATGCACTAATCGGCGGCGTAACCGCGGCGCTGCTATGGGAACTCACTCGCCACGCGCTCGTCTGGTACTTCGCCACGCTGTCGCAGGTCAGCGTAGTCTACGGTTCGCTGACCACCGCGATTGCCGTGATGCTGAGCCTGGAAATCGCGGCGACGGTGCTCTTGTTCGGCGCCCAAGTCATCTCCGAATACGAGCGCGTCGGCATAGGCAAGCAGGATGCGCCGCCGAAGCCGCTACGCACGGATTGAGCTGCGGTAACTAGTCCAATGCAGGTTATGGCAATGGTTATGCTGAGGCCAAGACTCATGCTCGCTCCATGACATCGGACCGTTCTCGCAACCCCTCATATATTGTGCAGGCGCCAACAGAATGTCCCGCAGGCCGCTGCGCACCCTTTCTGCAAAGCCTGCTTGCTCATCGTGTTGTGCGCTGCCAATGCGTCCATAATTGCGTTCATCAACTCGTAGGATAGGTCGGGTGAGTTGGCGAATTGTTCCTTGGTGTCGTTGGCTGCCTGCTGTACCAGGATCACCGATTCCAGCAGCTTGCCTTTGATGACGTTGTTCCATACACCAGCCGATCATTTTCCGTCAGCTCGCCTTCGAACAGATCATTGACCTTGGTGATGATTTCGCAGAGCCGTGCT
>JBGTFJ010000382.1:0-4993 GCA_041747355.1 Burkholderiales bacterium | reverse complement strand
CTTGGCCCCCGCGCCCGCAACCGCGCCTCCGGCTAACGTGTCGCGGGGGCGCGCGGGCACGTTACCGGCGAAGCCGGTCGTCTTCGAGTGGCGCGCCTCACACCCGCGCTTGCCGACATCGATGACGCGCGCGCAGGGTCGCACGAAGTTCAAAACGTCGCGATTGACGAGATCATCGACCAGGACGACATCGGCGATGCCGAGCGCGCGCACCGCCTTCAACGTCAGCAGTTCGATATCGCCGGGACCGGCGCCGATCAAATAGACTTTTCCAGTTTTCATCTTGCTCGCCGTCAGTTCGACATTCGGCTTCGCAAGCTCCATACCATTACCAGATATTGTTAAGGTTCAATGACTTATTCCAAATAGATGGACATCCGGGGTTACGACACGCCTGAACATGGTGCATCAGAAACCGATGCCGCCTTGCTATGGTGCGCAGGGATGCTAGTCGCCCGTTTAGGCCGGAAAACAGATGCCGCATCCCGGACAGCGATCTTGGATCGTCGCTGGATGGGTTTATGCGGCCGGGGCCATCTGCTTTCGGTACAGAAATTCGAGCACCGCGGTGCGTAGCTCGTGGTAGCGGTAATCATGAGCATGGGCCAGGCGATCGCGTGGCCGCGCCAGATCGACGCTTACGATATCGCCGACCACAGCCGCCGGGCCATTGGTCAGCATCACGATGCGGTCGGACAGCAATACCGCCTCGTCGACGTCATGAGTCACCATGACCACGGTGCTGTGAGTTTCGGCGACGATGTCCATCAGCTCATCCTGCAGATGGGCTCGGGTCAAAGCGTCGAGCGCCCCGAACGGTTCGTCCAGCAGCAGGATTTTCGGCTGCATGGCGAACGCGCGCGCGATGCCGACGCGCTGCTTCATGCCGCCGGATATTTCGTGCGGAAGCTTGTTCTCGGCATGCGAGAGATGCACGAGCTCGAGCGCTTCGCGGGTCCGCTCCCTGAGTCGCGCCCTGGTCTCGCTTTGGCCGAACACGCGCTCGACGGCGAGGTAAATGTTGTCGAAGCAACTCATCCACGGCAACAGCAAGTGATTCTGGAAAACCACGGCGCGATCCGGCCCTGGTCCGGCGACTTCGCGGCCATTCACGAATACGTTGCCGCGCGTCGGCATGACGAGGCCGGCGATCAGATTGAGTAGCGTCGATTTGCCACAGCCGGAGTGGCCGATCAAGGTCACGAACTCGCCCTGGGTCACCGTCAGGTCGATACCGCTCAGCGCCTGAAACAAACCTTTTTTGGTGTAGAACGCGACGTCGGCGTTCTCGATCTGCACGAGTTTTTCCATAACGATCTCCTAGCGATATTCGAAGCGCCGCGCCAGCAGCAGCAGCGCCTGCTCGAGTAACAGTCCGACGATGCCGACCACAAAGATGGCGATGATGATGTGCTCGACGTTCAGGTTGTTCCATTCGTCCCATACCCAGAAGCCGATGCCGACGCCGCCAGTCAGCATTTCGGCGGCAACGATCACCAACCAGGCGACGCCGATGGAAAGACGCACGCCGGTCATCATGTAGGGCAAGGCGGCGGGAAACAGGATTTTGGTAAACACTTTCCATTCGGAAAGATTCAAGACCTTGGCGACGTTCATATAGTCCTGCGGGATCTGCCTGACGCCGACGGCGGTATTGATGATCATCGGCCAGATCGCGGAAACGAAGATCACCCAGATCGCCGCGGGGCCGGCGGCGCTGAATACCAGGAGTCCGATCGGCAGCCACGCCAGCGGGGAAACCGGCCGCAGCAGGCTGATGATCGGCGCCGCCATGTCGGACAGAAACTTGAAACGGCCGATCATAAAGCCGAGCGGAATTCCGATCAGCGCCGCGAGACCGAAGCCGATGGCAACGCGTCGCAACGACGCCAGAATGTTCCAGCCGATGCCCTGATCGTTCGGCCCTTTCACGTAGAACGGGTCGCTGAACAGCGTGACCGCGGCTTCCCAGGTTTTCGCGGGATTGGGCAGCGTTGTTACCTGCGCGATCAGCGCCCATATCCCGACAAAGACCAACAGGCCCATCGCTGCGGGCGTGATCAGCCGCAGTGCTATTCGCAGTGCTGTTTTTACTCCCGCGAAGGCGTGCGAAGTTCGGCGCATGGGCAGGTCGCCCTGAATTGCTGGCGCCTCGACTTCGTTCGCCGCTTTCGCGGCCAGCGATTTCGGCAGAGCCGCAGCGTCGGCATCATCGCCAGCTTCGAATTTTCGCCGGCTGATTATGCTGGTGCTCCCGCTGCCCGGAGCTGTCGCGAGTTTCATGGTTTTCCTATGAGCCGTTGAAGACGCTTAAACCTTGACCGCAAAGCTGCCGGCGTATTTTTTTGGATCCTTGCCGTCCCAGACGACGCCGTCGATCAGTTTCGCCGAGCGCATCAAATCCGCTGGTATCGGCACCTTGACCTGGCTTGCCGCCTCCTTGTACAGCGCGACCTGGTTGACCTTGTTGGCCACCGCGAGATAGTCGACATCGTCCTTGAGCAGACCCCAGCGCTTGTGCTGGGTCAGGAACCACATGCCGTCGGACAGCCAGGGAAAATTCACCGTGCCGTCGTTGTAGAACTTCATGTAGTCCGGGTCGTCCCACTTTTTGCCGATGCCGTTATCATATTTTCCGACCAGTCGCTGATCGATGATGTCGACCGGGCAATTCACGTAGGATTTGTCGGCGATGATTTCGGCGACTTTGCGCCGGTTTGCCATGGCGTCGATGAATTTGGAGGCTTCGAGCACGGCCATAATCATGGCGCGCGTTGTGTTCGGGTTTTTCTGCACGAACTCCGCGGACGTACCGAGCGTTTTCTCCGGGTGGTCTTTCCAGATGGCCTGTGTGGTTTCGGCGGTAAAGCCGATCTTGTCGTAAATCGCGCGGTTGCCCCATGGCTCACCGACGCAGAAGCCGTCCATGTTGCCTACGCGCATGTTGGCGACCATTTGCGGTGGCGGCACGGTGATGCTCTTCACATCGTTGAGCGGATGAATGCCATTCGCGGCGAGCCAGTGATAAATCCACATCGCGTGCGTGCCGGTCGGGAATGTGTGAGCGAACGTGTAGTCTCGTTTTTCGGTAGTCACAAGCTTTTTCAGCGATGCGCCGTCGCTCACGCCCTTGTCCTTGAGTTGATTGGAAAGCGTGATCGCCTGGCCGTTATGGTTCAGGTTCATCAGCACAGCCATGTCTTTCTTGGGCCCGCCAATGCCGAGCTGCACGCCGTAGATCAGCCCGTACAACACGTGAGCAGCGTCGAGTTCGCCGTTGACCAGCTTGTCGCGCACCGAAGCCCACGACGCTTCCTTGCTGGGTATGATCTTGATGCCGTACTTCTCGTCGAACTTCATCACCGCGGCGACCACGACCGAAGCGCAATCGGTCAGCGGAATGAAGCCGACTTTCACTTCCTTTTTTTCCGGGGCGTCCGAACCCGCGGCCCACGCGCCATAACTGAGCGGACTGGCCAGCATCGCAGCACCGCCGGCTACCGCCGCCTGCTTGAGAAATTTCCGGCGCTGTGGCGACCCCGGTAGCAAGCACTTGTTCAGCTTCATCTTTATCTCCCCCTCGAGAATGCAAATAAAAAAGGCGCCATTCGCGCGAGAGGTTTTCTCGCGGAAGGACGCCTTTGTCCGAATGGGCCATCGTTAGCCCGATCACTTCTTCAACTCACGTGCTTTCAGGTCCTGATAGCAGTAGCTGTGCCAGCGACGGGAGTAACAGTTAACACGATGATTTTGCCTAACTTTTCTGGCCACCGAGAATTAAGGGCGAAACGCAACGCACAGTGCCGGTGCACAAAAAATCAACCGCGCGCCAAATCGGTGATTTTGCCGCGCGCGACTGCGTCGCTGTGGGGCGGGAGCACATCGTCGACGGCGATGATGCGCGCCGCGACTTCGCTCATGCGCAGGTTTTTGTCCATCGCCGCCTTGCGCAAAGCCTGGTAAGCGCTCTCCTCACTGATCCCGCGGAGCTTCATCAGCATGCCCTTGGCGCGCTCGATCAACTTTCGCTCGCTGCGTTTGTCTTGCGCCTCGCCCAGCTTGCGCTGCAATGCCCGGAATTCATTGAAACGCGCGACCGCGACATCGATAATCGGGTTCAGTCGCTCGGGCGAAAACCCGTCGACGACATACGCGTTGATTCCAGCGCCGATCGCCGCCTGAATGCCCGCGCGGCTCGGGTCGTGCGTGAAGACCACGAGCGGATGCGGGCAACGTCGATTCTGTTCGGCCAGTTGCGCCAGGGCCGAATCGCCCAGTGCATCGACGCTGACGATGATCAGCTCAGGATCGCCGGCCCCGCCCAGGCGCAAACAATCCGCAAACGACGTCAGCTCGACGACCACCCGGTGGCCTGCTTTTTTTATGGCCGTCCGCAGGGGTGCGATCTCGCCAGGCGCATCTACCAGCAAAAGAACTTTCATTTTCTGGATCGGATTTTCAAACCGCGACGCAGCCGGTCGCCTCGATCAAGGCGTCAACTTTCGCCTGTTCGAGGTCGGCACTATGGCCCGATGCATAAAGACAGCAGGCGATCTGGTCGAGGAGCGGTGACGGCAACGGCACCTCGCCATCGAGCACCGCGCGCGTCCAGACAGCGGTCGATTCTGCATCGATTGCAGTCGGCAAATGCGGCAGGCTCTGCAGCGGCACGGCTTCGATGTCGAACAGCTTTCGGCTGCCATCCGCGTCGAAGTATTCGATTGACGGCCGCCGTTTCGGATTCGCGTACGCCTCGCCTTCGGTACCACGCGCGAGCAATGCGCGGCCACCACCTGCGGCGGACACATTGGCGATGGGAACAGTCGCGCCCACCACAGTCTCGTCCAGGAAGGCGCGCATTTTTTCAAGATAGGCCGGATGCGAAACCGACACCAGCCGCACGCTCGCGCCATGGAACGGATCGATCAGCTTGGCCACGCTATGCGCGCTGTTGCGAACGCCGAGCCTCACACGCCGGGCGAGCAGCGCAGCG
>JBGTFJ010000381.1:0-8450 GCA_041747355.1 Burkholderiales bacterium | reverse complement strand
GCCGTCGATTCCTGCACGAGCGGTATGAAATCGTTGCTCACACGCGGCTCCGAAGAAACCGTCATCGAGACAAATGATTTGCCGCGTCATTGCGTTCCCGACAGAATTGCTGCGTTGTTCTACCGCTCGCGAGACTGATTATTCATTCCAACCGATTGGAAAGGTTTTCTCACGCCATGTTCCGCAACTTACCATTTCGTTTTATCGGCGTCGTTTTGCTTGCGCTGTTCGCATCGGCTCCGGCCTTTGCCGCCAAACCTGCGGCCGATGCAGCCGCATCCACTAAAGCGGCCCCGGTCGTGGAAGAATTCCAGAAGACGTTGATTTCGGTCATGCAGGATGCCTCGAAGCTCGGCTACGAAGGTCGCTATCGGCGCCTCGATCCCGCCATCAAGAAAAGCCACGACCTGGCCGGCATTACTCGTGTCGCAACCGGCCGCAACTGGGAAAAGCTGAGCGAGCAGCAAAAATCCCGGTTAATCGAGCTTTTTACCAAACTCAGCATCTCGACCTATGCCGCGCGTTTCGATGAATATTCGGGCGAAACGTTCAAAACCATAGCCGAGGAGAAACTCGGCAGCGGCGACGCGCTGGTCCGCACGCTGTTTACCGATTCGACGGGGGACACGATTCCGTTCGACTATGTGTTGCGCCAGCGAGACGGCCGCTGGCAGATTGTCAATATCACGGTCGAAGGTGTCAGCGATCTTGCGATCCGCCGTTCCGAATATGCAAGCATCATACGACGCGAAGGTATCGAAGGACTGTTCAAGCAGTTGCAGGACAAGATAGCGGATTACCGCAGGCTGGCTGAAGCGAAATAGTTGGGCAGTTGTTAGCCCGCAGCGGCGGAATCGGATGATCAAGAACCTCGGATTCCCGCCCCGGCGGAAATGACAACCAGATCAAAGGTTCGTGCCAGGACGAGTGCCGCAAGGGATTAGGGTGATGCCCGTTCCTTCGGGCGGGAAATGCGTCCACAGCTTTTACCCACGTCCGCCCGCCTCCCGCATTGCCATCAAGGCCGGCAGCACGAGCAGCGTCGACACCAGCGCGAAACTCAAGGCCAACGTCAGCAGCACACCCATGCTCGACATCCCGCGGTGCGCCGAAAACGCCAGCGTGCCGAATGAAGCAATCGTGGTGGCGGCGCTGAAAAACACAGCGCGCGGCGTGCTGCTATGGAACAGGTCGTCGAAATTCATGCCGCGGCGTTGGCGCATCACCAGATAGATTCCGAAAGCGATGCCGATGCCGAGCAAGAGCGGCAGCGCGATCAGATTCGCGAAATTAAACGGGATATCGAACAGCACCGAACACGCGATCGTCAGCAGCGCCGAGAGCGCCAGCGGCATCAGCACGCTCAGGGTATCGCCGGCGCTGCGTAACACAACCAGCAGGAGAACGATAATTCCGCATAATCCATAAATCGCCGCCTGTACGCTGGCGGTAGCGACCGCGTCGCCGCCTTCCACCAGCGATACCGGCGCCCCGATTGCATCCGGCGCGACCGTCTGCACAGCAGCGACGAAGCGCCGCAGCGCCTGATTGTCGCCGAGGTTCTGCTTCGGAAAAACTTCAACGCGCGCGAGCCCGGCGGGACTCACATAGCGCTGCTTCAGCCCCTGCGGCAGATTTTCAAACGTGACGGGTTGCGGCGTGAGCAAATCGCGCAATCGATCGAGCGTTCGCGCCAGATCGCCGAGCACGCGCCGCCGCAGATTGTGCAGCTTTTCGGGTGTTGCGCCGTGCTGCTGGAAGCGCGCGATCGCTGCAGCCAGCGATCGCGCGCTGTCGGCATAAATTCCGCTGCCTGCGTTTCCTTCGTTCGCGGCATCCGATGCGCGAGCATCCCCCTGCGGCGCGCGGGCATCTGCGTCCGGGCCGGCATTCGCGGCAGCGCCATCGTCTGCGCTTTTGCCTTCGCCTTGGTCCGCGCTTTTACTCTTGTTCGCGGCCTCTATCAGCTTCAGCCGGAAGCGCTCGAGCGCTACGCGTTCCTCATCCGCTGCCGGCGGCGTCGATGGATTTCGTGCGGTCACCAAAGGCTGCAATACGAGCGACAAGTCGGCGATGATCGCGAGCTTGTATTCCTGATTTTTCGGCACGAAGCTGGCGAGCGTGATCGCCTTGTCGACTTCGGGCAACTCGCTCAAACGCGCCGCCAGCTGCTGTGCCTGCGCGAGATCGCCGGTGACGATATCGATCGAGTACGGCGTCGTGTCGGGATCGGCCAACAGATCGCGAAACGTCGCGACCGATTCAGTCGTCTCGTCCTTCAGGTTGACCGGATTGAAATCGAAGCGCGCGAGGGGCAGCAGCAGCGCCGAGCCTGCGGCAAGCAGTGCAGCGCCCCATAGGATCTCGCGGCGATGGCGGCCGACCGCGAACTGCAGGCGACCGGCGTGCACGATTGCGGTTTGTCCGAAATCGGCTCGCATTCTGATCACCGCAAGCAAAGCCGGCAGTACGATCAGATTTGCCGCGAGTGCGATGAACATGCCGGCGCCGGAAATCACTCCGAGCTCGGCCAGGGCACGATAACTCGTGGGGACGAACGAAAAGAAGCTGATAGCGGCGGCGACTGCCGCCAGCCCCAACGCGCCGGCAACACCATGTGCGGTACGATTCAGCGCCTCTTTTTTTTCGGCCTCGGGCGCCTTTTCCGCGTTGACCTCTTCGCGGTAGCGCATGCCGAACTGGATGCCGAAATCTACACCGAGTCCGATGAACAGGACGGCAAATGTAACCGACAGCAGGTTCAGCGACCCGAACACGAAAGCCGCAAACGCTGCCGTTCCGACGAGTCCAAGAAACAAGGTCGCCAATATCGCCAGCACCAGCCGGGCCGAGCGTAGGCCCAGAAACAGTATCAAACAGACCAGCGCGAACGATGCCGCGGTCGCGATGCCGGCGTCCTGATTCACGCTTTCCAGCTCTTCGTCGTCGATCGCCGCCGAACCGGTCAATCGAATGTTCAACTTGCCGCCGTCTTCGCTGGCCGTGGCCTCCAGCGAACGAGCGAGGCTATGCGCGCGATCGAGGGCGGCACCGGCGCGGCGAACGCTATCCTCGTCGAGCGCCGGCTGCACCAGAACGAAGCTGCGCGGGTTTTCCTGGCGCAGTTCGTCGCCGCCGAGCAAATCCTGCCACGAACGCCGGTAAGCGCTGCCCTGCAGTTCGGCCTCGATGGCGTCGCGCACGCTGTCGAGCATGGTTTTTATGCGCGCCTGATAATCGGCGCTGAGCGGCTCGTCGAGCGCCCGGCCCAGGGTCGTGAACAAGCCGTTCAAGCTGCGATCCTGCGCCAGCGAGCCGAGAAAAGGCGCGGCCTCGGTCAGGCGCTCGCTGAGCTTCCACAACTCGTCGAGCTCGAGATAAAGCAGCCCATGATGCGAGAAAAATTCGGGTTGCGCCGGCAGATAGACTGCCTTGAACAACTCCGGCTCGGCTCGGAACTGCGCCGCCAGACGCTGCGCGGCATCGGATGCCTGATCGGCGGACGCGGCGTCGATGACCGCGACAAAAGGCTTGGCGAATTGCGGGAACGTGCGGTCGAGTTGCTGCTCGAGCTGGCGAAAGCGCAGGCTGTCGTCGAGGATGTTGGTGATGCTGGTATCGACCGACAGATGCGTGAACACGTAGTAGACCAGCAGCACGCCCAAAACCGCGGATACCGCAAGCACGAGGCGAGCGCTCTTGACCGACGCCGCGACCAGCGCCGCGGCCGCTCTTTCGCCCCACATTCCCACAGCCTCTAACATTTCGCGCGGAATGCCGTGTCGAGCCATGCTAAAGCTCCCGCGCCTGAGCGCAGATGCGGGCCGACGCCGGCAACATGAGTGCACGGCAAAGCATGATTCGGCGGGACATGGCCGACTCCGGGCCTGGCAGGACTGGCAGCCTCAGGAAAACGGGCGGCGGTATGACGCCGGGCGAAAAGTGGCATGCGATAAATTATCGAACTGCGAAAACTTCGGTCTGGTTTTACGATGGGCTGGCAGATAAGTGTTGCGTTTTCCGCCACTACCCCTTATGTCAGATGCCTAATATGCAACTCGCTCAGGGGCTGCGGGGCGATTTTAGTCGGTTTGACGCTATAATATCCACATTCCGGCCGCCCGATTGCGCGTCTACAGGCCATTCTCGAACAAAGCGCCCCGCGCAACGGGTGTCAGCCAGCAGTTTTTCTGAAACAATCTCGTCCGCTAATTTCCCTCGAAAAATGCTATGAGAATCCAGCCTTCGTGTGTTATTTCGCCGCTCCCGCACCGACTAATCGACGATTTATCGGGTTCGAGGCGAACCGAACGCGGCTTTTTGAGGTCGATTTAATTCTGCTCCTCACGTCACGGAGCCTTCCAGGCAGGAAATAACAACAATGGGCATTCCCCTAATACAAAAATATCGAGTAGGCCGCTATATCCTCGGCCAGAAACTGCGTGGCGTGCAGCGCTATCCGGTGGTGTTGATGCTGGAACCGCTGTTCCGCTGCAATCTCGCCTGCGTCGGATGCGGCAAAATCGACTACCCGGAAGAGATCCTGAACCGCCGCCTCAGCGTGCAGGAATGCCTGGATTCGGTCGATGAATGCGGCGCCCCCATCGTTTCGATTCCGGGCGGCGAGCCGCTGATTCACAAAGACATTGTGCCTATCGTCGAAGGCATCATCGCGCGCCGGAAATTCATTTACCTGTGTACCAACGCGCTGCTGCTGAAAAAGCGGCTGCACGAATTCAAGCCTTCGCCTTACCTGACTTTTTCGGTGCATCTCGACGGACTGAAGGGGCGGCACGACGCTTCGGTTTGCCGCGACGGCGTATTCGACAAGGCCGTCGAAGCCGCCAAGCTGGCGCTCGAAGCTGGCTTCCGCGTGACGTTCAACTGCACGCTGTTCCAGAACGAGTCGCCCGATGAAGTGGCCGAATTCATGGATTTCGCCAACGAAATTGGCGTCGAAGGCGTGACTATTTCACCTGGCTACAGCTATCAGCACGCGCCGCAGCAGGATGTGTTTCTGCGCCGCTCCGCGAGCAAACGCCTGTTCCGCGAAATATTCAAGCGCGGAAAAACCCGCAAAGGCGAGCGCAAATGGCGCTTCAATCAGTCGAGCCTGTTCCTCGATTTCCTGGCCGGCAACCAGACTTACCAGTGCACGCCGTGGGGCAACCCGACGCGCAATGTTTTCGGCTGGCAGAAGCCGTGCTACCTGCTCGTCGATGAAGGCTACGCCAAGACGTTCAAGGAGCTGATCGACGATACCGCGTGGGAAAAATATGGCAATGGCCGCAATCCGAAATGCGCGGATTGCATGGTGCATTGTGGGTACGAGCCGTCGGCGATCGACGATACCTTCGCGCGCCCGCTTCGTGCGTTGCAGGTATTGTTGCAGGGCCCGCGAACCAAAGGCCCGTTCGCGCCCGAGCTTCCCGTTCTTTATCCCGAAGAGTCGAACGCCGGACGGCCGATCAAGTTCTATCCGATGGGAAATCCCGCGGAACAGGACAGCAGCCGGTAATGCTTTGGGCGGCATTTACATTGGCCATCTGGCTTGGCCTGTTGTGCTTGCCTTTTCAGCCATGGCGCACACGCGAATGGTTGGATAACGAGGGACATCGCTCGGGCTCGAATCCGGCCCGCTCCGGTAATCAACGTGCGGACGACACCAATGCTGACCTCGGCGATACCTGCGTACTGATTCCAGCGCGAGACGAAGCCGCGCACGTCGGCGCGACGCTCGCCGCATTGCTGCAGCAAGGCCGCAATCTTCGTGTCGTCGTGGTCGACGATCAATCATCCGACGACACTGCGGATATCGCCCGTCGTGCGCCAAGTGTGCAAGTCGTCACCGGACAAACCTTACCTGCGGGGTGGGCGGGCAAATTGTGGGCGCTCGAACAAGGCCGCGCGCATATTCATACGAAATATACACTGCTGCTCGATGCCGATATCGAATTGCAGCCCGGCCTGATCGCTGCGCTGCGCGATAAAATGCAGCGCGAGGAACTGCAGTTCGCTTCGCTGATGCCGGCGCTGCGCATGAGCGGATTTTGGGAGAGGCTGCTGCTGCCGGCCTTCGTCTACTTCTTCAAACTTTTGTATCCGTTTCAGTTGGCGAACGACATGCGGTTTCGGAAGCTGGCTGCTGCTGCCGGCGGCTGCATCCTGCTGGAAACCCGCGCGCTGGACACAATCGGCGGCTTCGCAGAATTGAAGGACGCGTTGATCGACGATTGCACGCTTGCGCGCCGCATGAAGGCTGCCGGCTTCAAGACCTGGATCGGGCTCACGCATTCAGCGCGCAGTCTGCGTCCCTACGACGATCTCACCGCCATCTGGAATATGGTTGCGCGCTCGGCCTATACCCAGTTGTATTATTCGCCGCTGATGCTCACAGCGCTCACGCTGGTTTTTGCCGTGGCATTCTGGGTGCCGATTTTCGTAACGGCATTTTCGTCGCCGATTGCGAGCTTGTTGGCAGGGATGGCGCTGATCGTCATGACGGCGACCTACATGCCCGTGCTCCGCTTCTACCGTTTGTCGCCGGCATGGGCGCTTGCCCTGCCGCTGATCGCAACGCTGTTTCTCGCCATGACATGGACTTCGGCTTTGCGCTATCACCGCGGTGAACGCTCGCGCTGGAAAGACCGTGTTTATGCGCGGACATATGGCCGCGGTGAAGCTGACAGAGGCGCCGATCGCGTCGGAGATTATTCCGCCGAGGCGATTACGGCGGCATTGCCGCAGAGGTTATCGCAATGACGACCGGGCGGGCGGGGATGCCCAAAACACTATCCGCTGACGAACAGTATCAGAACGATATCCTGCAAGGCGTCTCGCGCACGTTTGCGCTGACCATCCCGCAATTGCCGGATGCCCTGCGGCCGGTAGTCGTCAACGCCTACCTGCTGTGCCGCATTGCCGACACCATAGAAGACGAAGTTGCGCTGACGGCTGTGCAGAAGCGTCGGTTCGCGCAGCAGTTCATCGACGTCGTCGCTGGCCATGCACCGTCCGAACCATTCGCTGCCCAACTTTCCGGCTTGCTGTCGGCGCAAACGCTGGCCGCCGAACGCGAGCTCGTTGCGAACTCGGCGCGCGTGCTGCGCATCACGCACGCTATGACGCCGGCGCAACACGCAGCATTGTTGCGTTGTGTGACGGTGATGGCGAATGGCATGGCGCTGTTTCAGGCGAACAAGACGCCCGATGGCTTGGCCGATCTCGCCCAACTCGACAACTACTGCTATTACGTGGCCGGCGTGGTCGGCGAAATGCTGACCGAGCTTTACTGCGATTATTCGGACGAAATCAAGGTCAAACGCGAGGTCATGCTCAGGCTTGCGGTATCGTTCGGGCAGGGTTTGCAGATGACGAACATCCTGAAAGACATCTGGGAAGACCACGGCCGCGGCGCATGCTGGCTGCCGCAGGACATTTTTCGCAGGCATGGCTTCGAATTGCGCAGCCTCAACCCGGGCGCGCACCCCGCGAACTTCGGCGAAGGCCTCGGCGAGCTAATCGCCATCGCGCGCGCGCATCTTGAAAATGCGTTGACCTACACGCTGATGATTCCGCGGCATGAAAAAGGCATACGCCGGTTCTGCTTCTGGGCGCTCGGCATGGCGGTTTTGACGCTGCGTAAAATAAATCTCCATCGCGACTTCACTTCAGGCAGGCAGGTCAAGATTTCGCGTCGCTCGGTCAAGGCGACCATTGCCGCAACGCATCTGACGAACAACAGCGACGCGGTTGCGCGCCTGATGTTCAATCTTGCCGCCATCGGCCTGCCGAAAGCAGCCGTAAGTCGATCGAACGTATTTTCACCAGCAACCATCATCAAGAAATCCGATGTGGGACCGGTTCACTGAATCGCTGCTGCCGCCGTCGGGCAGCGCTCTTGCGAACGAGCCGTCGCCGTCCGGGTGCCGTCCTGCGCAGTCGACTATCTGCGCGATCAGCTGCCGCAGCGCGCCATCCATGACTGAACTGAAGCATGCCGTAGACGGGGCGCGCAGCGCACTGCTCGGTTTGCAAAAGCCCGATGGCCACTGGTGCTTCGAACTCGAAGCCGATTGCACGATACCGGCCGAGTACATCCTGATGATGCATTTCATGGACGAGATCGAAGACGTGCTCGAGCGCAAAATCTCGGTCTACCTGCGCGCCCGTCAATCCGCGGTGCACGATGGCTGGTCGCTTTATCCGGGTGCGGCGTTCGATATGAGCTGCTCGGTCAAAGCCTATTACGCCCTGAAGCTGGCCGGCGACGACGTCGATTCGGCGCATATGGCGCGCGCCCGTGCGGCTATTCTGGCGAACGGCGGCGCCGCCCGCTGCAATGTGTTTACGCGAATCGCGCTTGCCCTGTTCGGGCAGGTTCCGTGGCGCGCTGCGCCGCTGGTGCCGGTCGAGATCATGCTGTTGCCGCGCTGGTTTCCGTTTCATCT
>JBGTFJ010000380.1:0-3269 GCA_041747355.1 Burkholderiales bacterium | reverse complement strand
ATGCCGCTCGAAAAAGTCGCCGGCAAATCGTCGATCCGCGCGGCATCGATTTCGACGCGCGCGAGCCAGTCGCAGGTTTCCGCGCGTATGCGTCCATAGTGACGATGCCCCAGCGCCATCAGCGGTTCGCCGACGTTCGCTCCCGCGCTGACGTTCGCGCGCAAGCCCTGCATCGCGTCCTGGTGTACATAGCCCCAATCGGTGCGCGCGAGCATGCGCCGCTGGGCTTCCGACAAGGCATAAAGATCGACTACACCTTCGTGCCGCGTGTGAAACTCGACACGGCCCGCATCCGGCTTCGATCGTCCGGATACGCAATCGAGCAATGTCGTTTTGCCGGAGCCCGATTCGCCGACGACGCACAACACTTCGCCGGGATGCAGCGCGAAGTCGATACTTTCGCAGCCGATGTGCTGACCGTAACGCTTGCTCAGGCCGCTGGCACGCAAGAGTGGGTGATCGCGCACCACGATCAACCCCCTCCCCTTTGACGGGGGAGGGCCGGGAGCCTGCCCCGGATTTGATCCAGGGGTGGGGGTGAGGTGGTTGCGATTCGCGCTATCGCTCGCGCACTCGATCTCAACCTTGAAACTATACCCGTGCCGCTCAAACCCGAGCCCGTCGTAAAACGCATGTGCAGCCTGGCGTTTCAGATTCGATGACAAAGCCATCTTGTAGCAGCCGCGCTCACGCGCGCGTCCGAGCGCGAACGCCATCATCCATCTGCCTACGCCAGAACCTTGGCGTTCAGGCGCCACCGCCACGTGCTCGACCAGTGCCGAGCAGGCGCCCATATGACCGAGGTTGTCCATGATAAGCAGCGCGAAAGTACCGACCACGGCATCCTCTTCGTGCGCGACATAAAGCTTGTAGTCCGGGTAATCCTTGAAGCGTCGGAAGAGCGCGAGTGCCGTCTCCAGCGGCAGCGTTTCGCCGTCGTCTATTTCCGGTTGCGCATATAACGAGAGCACCTCTAGCAGGTCTGATTCAACCGCTTCGCGGATCGCGAGTTCTTTGTGGATCATCTGTTTTCGCCGATCAGTAGTCATTGCCCTCGCGCCTCCGCGCGCAATAGTCCGGGTCCGAGCACATGAACATGCGTTTGCCTGCATCATCGATCACCACTTCGTCGAGAAAACTCGCAGTCGAACCGCACAGCGCGCATGGCCGATCCCAGCGCTGCGCCTCGAACGGATAGTCTTCGAAATCGAGGCTTTTCACGCGCGTAAATGGCGGCACGGCGTAAACGCGCTTTTCGCGTCCCGCACCGAACAATTGCAGCGCCGGGTTCATGTCCATTTTCGGATTGTCGAATTTCGGGATCGGCGATGGCGCCATCAGATAGCGTGCGTCGACCAGCACCGGATAATCGTAGGTCGTCGCAAAGCGCCCGTAGCGCGCGATGTCCTCATACAGCTTCACGTGCATCAGGCTGTAATCGTTGAGCGCGTGCATGCGGCGCGTCTCGGTTTCGCGCGGCTCGAGCCTGCGCATCGGCTCGGGCTGCGGCACCTGATAGACAAGGATTTGGCCCATGCGCAGCGGCGTTTCGGGAATGCGATGCCGCGTCTGGATGATCGTCGCATCAGGCGTGCGTTCGGTTGTGCGCACGCCTGTCGTGCGCACAAAGAAGCGGCGGATGTTGACCGCATTGGTCGTGTCGTCGCTGCCCTGGTCGATGACTTTCAGGACGTCGCTTGCGCCGATGACCGCGGCCGTGATCTGGATACCGCCGGTTCCCCAGCCGTAGGGCAAGGGCATTTCGCGGCTGCCGAACGGCACTTGATAGCCGGGTATCGCTACCGCTTTCAGGATCGCGCGGCGGATCATGCGCTTCGCGCCCTCGTCGAGATACGCGAAGTTGTAACCGGGTTGCGAAGCTGTCGTTCCTGCTTCGGTCGAGAACGCCGGATTTACATCGCTGAGATCGCGCGCCGTCATGCTGCCCGCTCTCTCTTTTCGTGCGCTTCACGCATCTTGCGCACGAGTTCGAGTTCGGACTGGAAATCGACGTAATGCGGCAGCTTCAGATGCTGCACGAAGCCCGAAGCTTCGAGATTATCGGAATGCGACAGCACGAATTCCTGCTGCTGCGCCGGGGCGCTCGCCGCCTCCCCAAGTTCGTCGCAGCGTAGCGCGCGATCGACCAATGCCATCGCCATGCCTTTGCGCTCGCTCTGGCCGAACGCGAGCCCGTAACCGCGCGTGAATTTCGGCAGCTCGCTCTTGCTGCCGGAAAACTGGTTCACCATCTGACACTCGGTCAGCGCGATCTCGCCGATTTCGATCGCGAAGCCGAGCTCTTCCGGGACGATTTGGACCGTGGCCATTCCGTAGCGAATTTCGCCGGCAAACGGATGCGAGTGCGCGTAGCCGCGCTGCGTCGAATAACCCAGCGCAAGCAGAAAGCCTTCGTCTCCGCGGGCAAGGTTTTGCAAGCGCAATGGCCGCGAGGCGGGGAAGGGTAAGGGGCTCGCGCGTGAGATCGCCCGGCTCGTTGTCGCTGTCTTCCGGTGCGTGGGTTTCAATCAGACCTTCGCGATTCAGCAGATCGATAACGCTGCTTGCGTGCTGGTCGAGCGGCTGTGCTTCCTTCGCCGGGGTCTTCAGTACCGCATCGCCCTCATCGGCGAGGCCGAAATCGAGCAGCCGCTGGGTGTAATCGTAAGTTGGGCCAAGGATTTGGCCTCCTGGAAGGTCCTTGAACGTCGCCGAGATGCGCCGCCACAAGCGCATCCTCGAAGTATCCAGCGGCAGCGAATAGCCGATGCGCGGCAAGGTCGCGCGAAACGCGCGCAGCAGGAAAATCGCTTCGATCAAATCGCCGCTCGCCTGCTTGATCGCGAGCGCCGCAAGATCGGGATCGTAGACCGAGCCCTCAGACATCACGCGATCGACCGCGAGCCGTAGCTGCGATTTGATTTGCGCAAGCGAGAGTTCGGGAATCGCGGGATCGCCGCGGCGGTGTTCGTCGAGCAGGCGATAGGAATTCAGGATCGCTCGTTCGCCGCCTTTGACTGCTACATACATGGCATTCCTTTCATTCCTCCTCGATGCGAGTGCTGCGTGGCAGCGCGCAAATCGAGCTGCCGTTTGCGAACACCACATCGGCGCCGCGCGGAAACGCGCGCCGGTTCGCGTGCCATTCAGAGACGAAGCCGTCGACTAAGCCGTCGACCGCGAGCCGGGTTTCGTCCTCGATACCAGGACCGCGCAAACGCCAGCCGCGGTCGAACGCGAAACCTGCGGCCTGCACGATTACGGTCGTC
>JBGTFJ010000379.1:0-4680 GCA_041747355.1 Burkholderiales bacterium | reverse complement strand
AAGCTGCCGGTGCCGACGCCGGCCAGCGGGTGCTCGCCGACAATGGCGATGCCAGCGCGATACCATTGCATGCGTTCGCCGATCGAATTGCCTTCCGCAATCGCCGCGCCGCTACGCCAGATCTCATATTGGTCATTCGCTTTCAAAACGCGTCCGCGAAACGCTGGTGATTCATAAAAGGCCGCTACGAAAAGCAGCGCAACGGCCAGCACGCCGATCACGAAGCCTTTCCAGCGCAGCCAAATGGAAAAGAAAAAAATCATCAGTACGCCGAGAACCACATGACCGGTGCGTCCGTGTACCAGGAACAGCACGTTGTAAACGGCGAGCATGCTCGCCAGCGCCAGCCATGCACGCCGCGCACCGGCTGGTGGGTGCAGGGCCGCGATCGCTAACAGAAACGCGGTGTACACCATCAGCAAGTTCTGCGTGATATGCAATTTGAATACGACCGTGTTGCTGTAGGGATTACGCGCAAAGGCCGCCTCAGGCGCGATTCCGAGGCCCGCCAGGCTCGACAATAGCAGGGTCAGCAGCATCGCCGAGACGAAGCCCAGCAAGGCGTAGCGCCATGCTGTTTCATCACGGAATAGCGAAATCAGCAACGCGATGAACAGCAGGTCTTTATATTTGCCGAGGAAATCCAGGCGTTCCGATATGGGAGCGACGCCGTGCAGCGTTCCCAGGGACAGCAGCGCGAAAAGCGCCAGCGCCAGCAACGCGATCGGGTTATCGCGAATGGCGCGCAGCTTGCCCGGAAAATTGCCGCTTGCCAGCCAGCCCAGCAGAATCAGACCCAGCAGCAGATTATCGAGCGCCGTGGAAATAGGGATCGAGAAGCCGAGTGCTATGGCAGACCATTTTGCCAGCCGATCAGCGCCGGAACCGACGTGCCGATAGCGCAATCGCAGCGGACTAGCGACGGCGCTCATGCTCGACGTCCCGAACTATGGCGCGGCGTTCCGAATAGTTGTCGTTGATGTTGGGGGCGTCGCGGTACTCGGGTAGCCACGCGGCCAGATCCGATTTCACTTGCTTGTCGCCGTAGAGTTTCGGATCGCTCAACCACGCCAGCAACCCGGACAGCCACCGCATTTCGACCGCCCTCGCCCGGGCGATCCGCAGCTTCGGGTGTGGCGTCGGCATCGTGTTCTCGTCATCGGCGAGCAGTTCCTCGAACAGTTTCTCGCCAGGGCGCAGGCCTGTGTAGACGATGTCGATTTCGCCATCGTTAAAGCCCGACAAGCGAATCAGGGTATTCGCCAAATCGACGATCTTGACCGGCTCGCCCATCTCCAGTACAAAAATCTCACCGCCCTTGCCCATCAGCCCGGCCTGCAACACGAGCTGCGAAGCCTCGGGTATCGACATGAAGTAGCGCATGACTTCGGGATGGGTGACGGTTATGGGCCCACCCTTCGCAATCTGTTGGCGAAAGCGCGGGATCACGCTGCCGGCGCTGCCCAGCACATTACCGAAGCGCACCATGACAAAGCGCGTTCCCGAGCTTTGCTGCAGCGCCTGGCAAACCATCTCCGCGAGCCGTTTGCTGGCGCCCATCACATTGGTTGGATTCACCGCCTTGTCGGTCGAGATCAACACGAATTCATCGACCGCGTTTTCGAGTGCGGCGCGTGCCAGCGTGTAGGTGCCGATCACGTTGTTTTGCAGCGCCTCCCAGGAATTGCCATATTCCATCAACGGCACATGCTTGTAGGCGGCGGCGTGAAATACGACGGAAGGCGCGTAACGGCGCATGACCTGTTCAACGCGCGCGAGATTCTTCACATCGCCAATCGCACAGGCGATCGGCGTATCGGGAAAGGCTTCGGAAAACTCCTGTTCGATTCGATAAAGCGCGAATTCGTTGTGCTCGAACAGCACCAGGAGGCGCGGTCGATAGCGGGCAATCTGGCGGCACAGTTCCGCGCCGATCGAGCCGCCGGCGCCGCTGATCATGATGACGCGCTCGTCCAGCCACTCGTGCAGGCCAGCGTTATCGAGCGTGACCGGGTCGCGGCCGAGCAGATCGTCGAGCTCGACGCGGCGGATTTGCGAAACTGTCACGCGCCCGCTGACGAGGTCGCCGAACGATGGCACCGTCAGCACCTTGATGCCTGCCGCAGTGCAAAGATCGACGGCGTGGCGCAGCACCGCGCGCGATGCCGATGGCATGGCGACGATCGCGTATTTGATGGTCAGCCGGCCCGCCCAATGGCGTAAATCATCGAGCGGGCCGAGTACCCGAACGTCCTGGACCAGACGCCGGTGCTTGGCGGAGTCGTCGTCGAGCAAGCCGACCACGCGCCATTCGTGACCGCGGCTCAATTCCTTGACCAGGTGCACGGCCGCCTGCCCGGCGCCGAGCACGAGCACCGGTTCGCCGAGCCGGCGCGCCTTCCCATACAGCCAGTGCTCCTTCCACGCCCGATAAGCGAGCCGGCTGCCGCCCATGAACAGAATCACCAAAATCGGATGCAGGACCAGAACTGAGCGCGGCAGGTAGAGTGCCAATCTGAGAAGCAGCAAAGCAGCAGGTGTCAGCACCGCGGCGAGGCCGACTGCCATGATGATGCGTTCGAAATCGGGCAGGCTCGCATAGCGCCACATACCGCGATACAGCCCGAGCCGCAGAAATATCACCGCATAAATCGGCACCACCAGAAGTGCTGTCTGTAGCATGTTCTGCACGAATGGATCGGGCATTTCCAGATTGAAGCGGAAGGCAAAAGCGACCAGCCATGCAACCGCGACAGCAGCGATGTCGTGGAGGAAGGCGAGCAGAGCTCGAAAATTAGGGTTCGCCAGGCGCATTGCTTCGGCTGGCAAGAAGATGCCTGTTCCACTGCAGATCGATCAGCACCAGGATGAGGGCATAGAGCAGCGCCCAGACCAACAGCACGACGTGTTGCGTGGGCTCGTCCTGCGTCCTGGCCCACAATCCGCTGGCTCCGGTCGCGAGCATCAGCGCGTACGCGAGCAGCGCGGTATCGCGATGCCCTGAACCCATTCGTATCAGGCGCTGATAATAGTGGTCGCGATGCGCCTGCCACACCTTCTCGCGACGAAGCACGCGCTTCGCCAGGGTCACGCTCGCATCGACGATGAAAGGCGAGAAAACCAGAACCGGGAACCACGGCTGCCACAGCTCTTGCCGCCAACCGGCTACACCGAGCATTGCCGCCAGGAATCCGAGCGAAATCGAACCTGCATCGCCCAGGAAAACGCGGGCCGGACTGAAATTGAATACGAGGAACGTTGCGGCGGATGCAGCGATGCAGGCGGCAATCAGGCCCAGGGGGAGTGCGCCGGCGAGGAAGGCGGCCAGCGCCAAAAAGCCGAATCCGATTAAAGCCATGCCGCCGGCGAGGCCGTCCGAGCCGTCCATGAAATTGTAGAGATTGATCATCCAGATCGTCGCGAATATGACGATAGCAAGTATTGTCAAGGGCAGATCCGGCAACAAAAACGCCGCTGCGGCGGCTGCGACGACAGAGTGAGTCAGCAGGCGGAGGGCCACCGGCATGCCGCGCCAATCGTCAAAAAACGAGACAGCGGCGAGGACAGCGGCGCCAAGCAGCAGAAACCGGCTTTCGGGAATTAACACGAAGCCTGCCAAAAAAACGCCAAGCATCATTGCGATACCGCCGGTTCGCGGCACCGGACGCAGATGCAAAGAGCGAGCGTTTGGATGATCCAAAGCCAGCCGCGCCCCATTTCGCAGCATCAATGCAATGAGCAGATAAGTAGCAGCGGCTGCGACGAGAGGAGCGGAAAATTGACCGAAAGCGCCGGGGATAGGCACGGTTTGATTCTGGCAGTCGCAATCGGTCGAGTTTCGCAGACGCGGACTGCTTCTGCAAGCAATCGCCGGGCGAGGTCTACGCCGGGCTGGCGTGGCGCGTCAAAACAGATGGGCACTTATGACGTAGTCTTATAACGCCTCGTGAAGCTCCTCGTTTCGCCCTCCCCCTTTGAAAAAGGGGGATGGAGGGGATGAACGTCGATTCCAATAAGATTACCGTGGGTCACGATGCGCTGTCTCGGCAAATCACTGAACTTCCCGATTTCGGTACCAGTTCGCGGTATCCCGCAGGCCCTGCTGCACAGTATAGGGCGGCGTCCAGCCCAGCTCCTCGCGAATTTTCGAGCCGTCTATTTGCAGCGAAGAAATCAGCCGGTCAACCGCAGCGCCTCGTCCGAGCGAGACAGCGCCAAACTTCATCAAAGCGGTCGGAAAAGGGAACAAGCGGGCAGGCTTGCCCAGCGCTGCCGCGAGACGGCGGACAAGTTCGGGGGTCGAGACGTCCTCGTCATCGCTGACCAGATAGGTTTTGCCGGCGGCGGACGGGTGCTCGATGCAAGCCATGATCGCGTCGATCAGGTTGCCGAGATAAATCAGGCTGCGGGCGTTTTGTATTCCACCCAAGGGCAGCGGCAGGCCGCGGTCGACGGCGCGCAACAGCGCGAGGAAATTCGCCTTGACCCCGGGGCCATAGACAAGCGGCGGGCGCAGGATAACGACTTCGAGCTTCTTTTCCGACGCGATCTTCGCCAGCGCCTGCTCAGCTTCCCACTTGGAAATGCCGTACGCATCGGTGGGGGCCGCCGCATCGGCTTCCGTGAAAGGACGCGCCCAGCCAGTTTCACCGTTGACCTTGACCGAGCTCATGTATACCA
>JBGTFJ010000378.1:0-2146 GCA_041747355.1 Burkholderiales bacterium | reverse complement strand
GCGTTTAGCCCGAAACCCGTTCCGCCCGAGCGCGGTCAATAAAAAAGGGCCGTCTTTGCAGACGGCCCTTTCAGGAGGAAGTTTTTAGCGCTTAGCGATTCAGAATGTACATCGTGACTTCAAAACCAAAACGCATATCGGTAAATTCGGGTTTGTTCCAGGCCATGGTTATCTCCTAATCAGTTTAATTGTTCGAAAATACGAACTCAACAGTTTCAGTATGCCCGTCCCGGCCGGCGCGCAATAGCGGAAAAGCGTGATTATGGCCTAATGATTTTCATGAGCAGCAGCGGGAGCCAGCATCGAGAACCATAAACGACTAAAGAAAAAGGCTGCCGGAGGGCAGCCTTTTCCGCGAAAACTTAGCGGGCGATGCTTAGCGATTCAGAATGTACATCGTGACTTCAAAACCAAAACGCATATCGGTAAATTCGGGTTTGTTCCAAGCCATGGTTATCTCCTTGAAGTTTGTTGGATACAGTACCATTTCAGTGTGCGCGGCCGAACTGCGCTGCAACAGCAGAAAAGCGTGATTGCGGCCTAATGATTTTCATTAGGCTGGCTACCGGTTCTGCGACATAAACTGAGCTGGCATCACGGCTCCAGCAAGCCGGCACGCATTGCGATCAGCGCGATTTCAGCCGAGTTGCCCGCGCCGAGCTTTTGCTTGATGTTGTACAGATGAGTGCCCACCGTACGTGGGCTCAGAAACAGCAATTCGGCGATCTCGTTGACCGCCTTGCCTTTCGCCAGCAACATGAACACTTCGAATTCACGCGGACTCAGCACGTCGACCGGGTTTTTCTCGCCGGTCAACTGCTGGACGGCGAGCTGATTCGCCATCTTCGGTTCGAGGAAGATTTTTCCCTGGGCGACCTGGCGGATCGCCGCAATCAACTCTTCCGGCGCACTGCGTTTCGATAGGTAGCCGAGCGCGCCTGCCTGCAGTACGCGCTTCGGGTGCATGGCGTCGTCGTGCGCCGATAGCACGAGAATTTTCGCTTCGCGATTTCGGGCGAGGATGCGCGTGATGGCCTCGAGGCCGCCGATGCCGGGCATCGACAAATCCATGACCATCACGTCAGGTTTGATCTTGACGTAATCGTTGCACGCAGCCTCGCCGCTTTCGGCTTCCGCGACGACCTGAACATCGGATGAGCCCTGCAGCAGCAGCCGGAAACCCATGCGCACGACGGCGTGGTCATCGACCAGCATCACCCGGATCGCCCTCATGCAGCAGCCTCCAGCGGAAGAGCGACCATCACCCGCAATCCGGCGCCCGGCCGGCTTTCCATCTCGAAGCTGCCATTCAAAGCCTGCACGCGTTCGCGCATTCCAATCAGGCCAAAGCGCCCGTTTTCCGCTTCGACATCGCCGATGCCCTTGCCGTTATCCGCCACCACCAACTTTACGCTGCCGTCGGTCCGGCTCAGCGAAATCTCGGCTTTACTCGCGGCAGCGTGGCGCACGAGATTGGTCAGGCATTCCTGAACCAAGCGGTAGAGTGTCATATTGATGGTTTCGCCGAGGTCGTCGAGCTTGCCTTGCAGACGCACATCGAATTCGATTTCCGGATGACGTACACGCCAGGTGTTTACAGTATCGCTGATGGTCTCGAGCAAACCCAGATGGTCAAGCCCGCTCGGCCGCAGATCGCGAATGATTCCGTGCATGACGTCGTAAATATGGCTGGCAACGGAGACGATGGTCTGCGCGTTTTCGTGGATATCGGCGGCGTCATTTTTGCTGCCGCTATCCTTGCTGCCGCTGTCCGACTTGCTGCGCCTGGCGATCGAATAACCGATGGTTTTGATCGCCGTCACGCACTGTCCAAGTTCGTCGTGCAGCTCGCGTGCGAGATGACGGCGCTCTTCCTCGACGTGGCGCTGAATCAACTGCGTCAGCTTGCGGTTCTCTTCGAGTTCGCGCGCTGTCTGCTGCGCGCGCTTGTTTTCGGTGATGTCGCGCATACAGCAAATCTGGCCGACTACACGCTCGTCCTGCGGATCGATCAGCGGCGCCGCCGACAGCGCGACATCGAGCACGCGGCCGTCGCTCGTCACGCGTTCTGTCTCCAGATTTTCGATCAGCTCGCGGCGCGCGATCGAATCCAGATTCTGCGCGATTTCGGCGACGCGCTCGGGCG
>JBGTFJ010000377.1:0-6099 GCA_041747355.1 Burkholderiales bacterium | reverse complement strand
CCGCTCCCGCGCCACCACCAATCGCACCGCCGAGAACCGCTTTGCCATCGATGTCGCCGGCATAGACCGACGCCGCCGGCATCGCCAGCAAAGACAGCATCAATAAAACCATTTTGTTTGCGTGTTTCACTAAACGCTCCTTAGTTTGTTTACCGAAAGCTGCGCCTTGAAATACGCAACTTGCGGGCCCGAGTCGGGAGCGGCGGCAAACTGGGAGGTGTCGTGTTTCCGATAGCCGGATCAGCAGCTTAGCGAGGCGCCGCCGATGCGTTGCTCGCGCTCGCCTCTATCGAACCATACCGCAGGCGGCAGCGGCTGACGCTAGCCGTCACTTTCCGACGAAGCCTGTGCCGACATCCGCTGTGAGATGACCGCCGCAATGGCTGCGCGGTCGGCGGGGATGGTGATGGGCCGCGTGCTTTGCGAAATCGCCGTATCCGGGTCTTTCAAACCGTGGCCGGTCAGTGTGCAAACGATCGTGCTACCGCGCCCTATGCGTCCGCGTTCGAGATCTTTCAATACCCCGGTCAACGAAGTCGCCGACGACGGTTCGCAGAATATGCCTTCGGTTTGCGCCAGCAATTTTTGCACGCGCAAAATTTCTGCGTCGGTACATTCGTCGAACCAGCCGCCCGATTCCTCCTTCACTTTCCACGCTGGCGTCCACGACATCGGGTTGCCGATGCGGATCGCCGTCGCGACCGTATCGGGGTTTTTGATGGGCCCGCCGCGCAGAAAAGGCGCCGCGCCTGCCGCCTGATAACCGAGCATGATCGGCCGTCGCCTGGCCAGGCTGGTTTTGTGGTAAGGACACGAGCCCTCGCAATACAGACACGCGCCGGTCTCCTGGCAAGCCGATTCCGAATAGCCGATCCAGTGCGCGGTGATGTTGCCGGCATTGCCGACCGGTAACGCGTGATAGTCGGGCGCGTCGCCCAGTTCGTCGATGATTTCGAACGCCGCGGTTTTTTGGCCCTGCAGGCGATACGGGTTGATCGAATTGACCAGTGTTACGGGCGTTTCGGCGGCGATCTCGCGCACGAGCAGCATGCCGTCATCGAAATTGCCGGCGATCTGGATCACGATCGAGCCGTGCATCATTGCCTGCGACAGTTTGCCGAGCGCGATTTTTCCATCCGGAATGACTACAAAGCAGACAATCCCGGCTCGTGCCGCATACGCCGCCGCCGAGGCCGACGTATTGCCGGTCGACGCGCAAATAATCGCCCTGGCGCCGGCTTCGACGGCCTTGCTCACCGCCATCGTCATGCCGCGATCCTTGAACGAGCCGGTCGGGTTTAGACCTTCGAATTTGCAGAATATGCGGACGTCATGATCGAGCAACTGCGGCAGGCGTTTCAACTCGATCAGTCTGGTTGCGCCCTCACCGAGCGAAACGATCGGCGTGTCGGCGGAAACCGGCAGGCGGTCGCGGTAACGTTCTATCAGACCCGTGTAGTGGATTGTCATGGTTGGTTTGATTTCAAGCCTGCTGGTTAGCGGTTCAACTGTTCCAGCCGGATCCGCGTGACCGGTGCAGCGATGGCGGGCAGCGCCTCGATTTTTCGCAGCGCGGCGTTTACATTTTTTTCGAGGGTCTGATGCGTGAGCATAATGATGTCGACCTGTTCTTCGCCCTCGCCGGGCTCCTTTTGCACCATCGCGTCGATCGAAATGCCGAGATCGGCGAGGATGCGCGTGATGTCGGCGAGTACGCCGGCCTTGTCGAAAGCGCGCAAGCGCAGATAGTACGAAGTTTCGACTTCAGTAATTGGCAGAATCGGCGCATCCGACAACTGGTCAGGCTGGAACGCCAGATGCGGCACGCGATGGTTCGGATCGGCCGTGTGCATGCGCGTGACGTCAACGAGATCGGCGACAACGGCCGACGCGGTCGGCTCGGCGCCGGCGCCGGCGCCGTAGTACAAGGTTGCGCCAACCGCATCGCCCTTGACCAGGATCGCATTCATTACGCCTTCGACATTGGCGATCAGGCGACGCGCCGGAATCAGGGTCGGATGCACGCGCAGTTCGATGCCGTGCGGCTTGCGCTTGGTGATGCCGAGCAGCTTGATTCGATAGCCAAGTTCTTCTGCATAACCGATATCGGCGCGCGTCAGTTTCGTTATGCCTTCGACATAGGCGCGCTCGAACTGCATCGGAATGCCGAACGCGATCGCGGCCATGATGGTCAGCTTGTGCGCGGCATCGATGCCCTCGATATCGAACGTCGGATCGGATTCGGCGTAGCCGAGACGCTGCGCATCTTTCAACGCGGCATCAAAGCTCGTGCCGCGCTCGCGCATGTCCGACAAAATGAAATTACTGGTGCCATTGATGATGCCGGCGATCCATTCGATGCGATTCGCCGTCAAGCCCTCGCGCAGCGCCTTGATGATCGGAATTCCGCCGGCCACCGCTGCCTCGAATGCGACCATGACGCCATTCTTCTGGGCGGCGGCAAAAATTTCGTTACCGTGCTGGGCGAGCAGCGCCTTGTTTGCGGTGATCACATGCTTGCGATTTTCGATGGCGCGCAGCACCAGCTCTCTGGCGATGCCGGTGCCGCCGATCAGTTCCACCACAATGTCGATCTCGGAATGATCGACGAGTTCGAACGCGTCCGCCGTGACCATCGCCGAATCACCGGCGAGCTTCCTGGCTTTTTCGACATCCTTGTCGGCAATCATTCTCAGCGTGATATCGCGGCCGGCGCGACGCGCGATCTCTTCGCGGTTGCGGTGCAGTACCGCAAAAGTACCGCCACCCACAGTACCAATACCGAGCAGGCCAACGTTTATCGGCTTCATAGCTCTTTTCTGAAAGAAAACGAAGTCAACAGAAACCCCTCTTGAAAATAGAACTTGTGCGCCCGCAGGCGATGCGTGCCTGAATCGAGCTCGACGCTGTCGCAGCCGGCTTCGCGCGCTTCCTGTTCAAGAAAAGCAACAAGCGCATGGCCGATGCCCTGGGACCGGCGTTGCTCATCGACGATCAGATCGTCGACGTAAAATCTCTTGCGGTTGAAGGTGTTCTCGAACACGCGGAATATCGCGGCACCGACAACATCGCGTCCTTCGATCGCGACGCACATCCGCCCTCCGCTCGCGAAGATGCGGCGCATCAGACCCGAATAATCCGATTCGATATGCGGCCGTAATTGGCGTACGACGGATTCCGAACGTACCAGCCAGTCCGTCTCGGCGGTCGTACGGTCCGCGTCAGTCACCCTGATGATGCACAGGCCTCTGCGCGCGATCACAGCAAACCATCTTTACGGAACATATCCTTGATGCCTCGCAAAGCCTGCCGCGTTCTCGCTTCATTTTCGATCAGCGAAAAGCGCACGTGATCGTCGCCGTATTCACCGAATCCGACTCCCGGCGATACCGCGACTTTGGCGTCGACCAGCAGCTTCTTCGAAAATTCCAGCGAGCCGAGCGCGCCATACGGTTCGGGGATTTTCGCCCATACGAACATCGTCGCGCGAGGAATTTCGGCTATCCAGTTTATCGCGTGCAAACCTTTGCACAACACGTCGCGGCGCTTCTGATATGTCATCCGGATTTCCTCGACGGCATCCTGCGGCCCTTCGAGCGCGAGGATGGAAGCGATCTGGATCGGCGCGAACGTGCCGTAGTCGTGATAGCTTTTCATCCGCGATAGCGCCGCGATCAGGTCGGTGTTGCCGACCATGAAGCCGACACGCCAGCCCGGCATGTTGTAGCTTTTCGACAGCGTGAAAAATTCGACTGCGATCTCGCGCGCGCCTTCGACCTGCATGATCGACGGCGCCGTGTAGTCTTCGAAGACGATGTCCGCGTAAGCGAGATCGTGCGCGACGTAGATGTGGTGTTCGCGCGCGAGCGCTACGATGCGCTCGAAAAAGGCCGGATCGACGCATTGCGCGGTCGGGTTGCTCGGAAAATTCAGGATCAGCATCTTCGGCTTCGGATACGAATCGCGAATCGCTTTTTCGAGCTCGTCGAAAAAATTCACGCCGGGCGTCATGCGCACGTGGCGGATATCGGCACCGGCAATGACCGGGCCGTAGATGTGGATCGGATAGCTCGGATTCGGCACCAGCACGATGTCGCCGACATCGAGCGTTGCAAGCGCCAGATGGGCAATGCCTTCCTTCGAGCCGATCGTGACTATGGCTTCACGGTCGGGATCGAATTCGACGCCGTATCGCGATTTATACCAATTACATATCGCTTTGCGGAGCCGCAAAATACCCTTGGAAACCGAGTAACGGTGAGTGTCGGGCCGCTGCACCGCCTCGATCAGCTTGTCGACGATGTGCTTCGGCGTCGCGCCATCGGGATTGCCCATGCCGAAGTCGATGATATCTTCGCCGCGCTTGCGCGCTGCCGCTTTCAGATCGCCGGTGATGCTGAAGACGTATGGAGGAAGTCGCTTGATGCGGGGAAAATCTTGCATAGACGAGGGATTTGGGAAACCGGGTAATTTTAACGGAATTTTGCCGGCACGAACGCGCGATGCGTCCTTGCAGAGGACTCGTTCGACCGGCCAGCTGTCAAGCTTGACAGTGTTCCCGGCTACTGTTCCAATCATTCAGGGGTTAGCCGGAATAAATTGAAGGATTGCTAGAGTGGAAATATGGGGTCCTGTCAGCCGCCCATCCCTGCCAACGAAGTCGAGCGTCTGCGGACGCTGCGCGGATACTGCGTTCTCGATACCGAGCCGGAAGCCGTGTTCGACGAACTCACGCGAGTCGCCGCGCGCATCTGCGATACACCGATCGCGCTGATCAGCCTGATCGACGAAAACCGGCAGTGGTTCAAATCACGGGTCGGCCTGGACGTCCGGGAAACGCCTCGGGAACTCGCTTTCTGTGCCCACGCGCTAACGCAATCCGGCTTGCTCGAAGTGCCGGACGCGCTTGACGACATGCGCTTCGCGACGAATCCACTGGTCACCGGTGCACCGAACATCCGCTTTTATGCCGGCGCGCCGTTGATTGCGCCGAACAACGCCGTGCTCGGCACGCTGTGCGCAATCGACTACGTCCTACGTCAGCTGACGCCAGTGCAGCGCGCCACGCTGCAAGCGCTATCGCGAGCGGTTGTGGCCGAGTTGGAGTTGCGCAAGCGCATGCGCGAACTAACTTCGGTAGTCGTCGAGCGTGACATGGCGCACCAACAGCTCAAGCTAGCCAACGACGAACTCGAACTGAAAATTGCCGAGCGCACCGCCAGCCTCGCCGCAATTAATCGCGCACTCGAAGTCGAAATCGAGGCACGCACCCGTGTCGAAGCGCGTGTGCGAGATTTGGCTACGCGCGATCCTTTGACGGAATTACCGAATCGGCGGCTTCTGGTCGATCTGCTACAGAAGCAATTCGCTCACGCCAAGCGGGAAGGCATCCAGATCGCGGTGTGTTTCCTTGACCTTGACGGATTCAAAGCGGTCAACGACTGGTTTGGTCATCAATGCGGCGATCTGCTGTTGACCGAGGTCGCCAAACGACTGACCTCATCTTTGCGTGACGGCGATACAGTGTCCCGTCTGGGCGGTGATGAATTCGTGATTTCCCTCTACGGGCTTAATTCCTACCAGGACGCGATCCCGATCGCGAAGAAAATTCTGCTCGCGCTGAAGCAACCGTTCGAAGCCGATTGCCGGACCTTCAATATTTCCGGCAGTCTGGGCATCAGCGTCTTTCCCGCGGACGGCGAAGACGTTGCCACGCTTATCGACCACGCCGATCAGGCGATGTACAAAGCGAAGCGCGCCGGCAAAAACACGTTCCACTTCTTTTCCACCAAGTAAGAAAAGGCGCTGCGCGCCCGCGGAAGCCACGTCGTTGAAGGTTTGAAATTCGGGTTTGAAACTCAATTTAAGTCAACGCGAAGGCAAAAACTTCTGCACCGGCTACGGCGAAGGCTTCGTGCTGGTCAACGGCCAACGTTACGAGCGCAACCTGATCGTACTGCCGGAACGTCTGATCCCCGATTGGGATCTCGATTCTTTCGAAAGCCTGTCGGCGCGTGATTTCGACTTTCTGTTGAGCCTGCAGCCCGAGATTCTGCTGCTCGGCACCGGCGACCGCTTGCGCTTTCCACCTCCGCGTCT
>JBGTFJ010000376.1:0-4850 GCA_041747355.1 Burkholderiales bacterium | reverse complement strand
CCGCGATCACCCGGTATTCGAGCGCATGCGTACCGCCTTCATGGTAGGCGCGCGCATAAGCTGCGCGCGCCGCCACTAAATCCTCCTGGTGAATGATGCTCGCGCGAAAATCCGGCTCGGCCAGCCAGCGTCCGACCGGATAGCCGAGCATGGCTTCGGCGCACTGACTGACGAAGGCAAATCGATCCTGATCGGCGCGCGCCTCCCAGACAATTGCGTCCAGACCCTGCACCAGATCGTAGAAGCGCTGCTCGGAAGCGCGCGCTTCCGCCCGCAAAGCTTCCTTTTGCCGATTCAGTTCGGCGGTTTTCCGGTATAGCTCGACGAAAACCGACACTTTGGATTTAAGCACATCGGGCACAACGGGCTTCAGGATGTAATCGACGGCGCCGACTTCGTAGCCGCGCGATACCGAAGTCACGTCTTCGTAAACACCGGTGACGAAGATGATCGGCGTCTGCCGCGAACGCGCGCGGCCGCGAATCAGTTTCGCGGTTTCAAAGCCGTCGAGCATCGGCATGCGCACATCAAGCAGAATTACCGCGAAATCGCGCTTCAGCACTTCGCGCAGCGCTTCGTCGCCGGAATTCGCGAGCACCAGATTGCAATTCGGCGCCTCCAGCAACTGCTGCAGAGCGAGCAGATTGCGCGGCTCGTCATCGACCAGCAGAATGTCGACCTTATCGGGTTCCACCGGCGATGGCTGAGAAAGCTTCATCGGTTTCCGCACGAATTGACCCGGGTGTAGAGGACAGGGATGAACCCGCTCCTCGCCTCACCGGGGATGGACGACACGCAGTGGCAGGGTGGGCGGGGGTGGTATTCCGTCCCGGAGTAGAGGCGAAAAGAAGCGCGGGTCCGGCAAAGAACCACCCCGCCGCGTTGCGCCCTCCCTGAAAAGGAGCGGGAAGAAAGATAATCGCTACGCAAACCCATCGCCATTATCGATCGCCGAAACGGATCAACGGCTCAGACAAACCCGCAGCAACGATATCAGCTGCTCGATATTGACCGGCTTGGCGATGTAGTCGGAAGCGCCGGCTTCTATGCATTTTTCACGGTCGCCCTTCATTGCTTTCGCGGTCAACGCGATCATCGGCAAATCCTTGAATTCATCGACCTGCCGAATCACCCGCATGGTGTCGTAGCCATCCATCTCCGGCATCATCACGTCCATCAGCACCATCTCGATATCCGGCGTGGTTTCCAGCAATTGTATGCCGTCCTTGCCGTTTTCAGCGTAGACCACCGTCATGCCATGCTGCTCAAGGACCGAAGTCAGCGCGAATATATTGCGGATGTCATCGTCGACCACCAGCACCTTCTTGCCGGCAAGCTCGGCCGGCAACCGTTGCGCGCTCTCGATCAATTCGCGCTTGTCGCCGGAGAACGCGTTGATCGCGCGATGCAGCAGCAGCGCCGTCTCGTTCAGCAGCACTTCAGCCGATCCGGCGCGCCGGATAGCGATCCGCGGCACGAGTTTGTCGAGCCTTGCCTGCTCGCGTTTGCCGAACGCGGTTTTCGCGTAAACGACCATCGGCACGTTCGGCGAGTGCTCCGATGCGCTGATTCTTTCCGCCAGATCGACAGCCGACATGTCGCTGAATTTGCGGTCGGCGATGACGCAATCGAACGGCCTGGCGGCGAGCGCGGCCAACGCATCCTTGCCGCTTCTCACCGTTACCGCACGCAGGTCATTGCCGCCGAGCAGCGTCGTGATTCCATCGCCTTGCACATGATCGCCTTCGACGATCAACAGATTGCGGACGGCGCGCTCGACGAAGTCGCGCATGCCGGTCAGCGCTTGCGTCAGCACGTCCTTGTCGGCCGGCTTTTCGATATGACCGAAAGCGCCCATGCGCAGCGCGCGCGCGCTGTGGTTGCCGCCCGAAATCATATACAACGGAATGTGGCGCGTATCGGTATCGTGCTTCAACAAATCGAGCAGCGCCCAGCCATCCATATCGGGCAGCTTCAAATCGAGCGTGATCGCATCCGGCGCGATTTTTTTGGCCAACACCAGCGCCGTATTGGCGCGCAGCGCAATCACGCCCTTGAATCCCGCACCGTGGGCGACTTCGAGCACGGAACTCGCAAACGGCGCGTAATCTTCGACGATCAGCAGCACGCGATCGCCGGGCTGGATGTTGTCGCGGTCGTCCTCGATCTCGCTTTGCCGCACCAGCGACAGATCGGGCACCGAGATCGGCATTGCCGGCTCGCCGGAAATGGACGGCAGATGAATGGTCTCGTGCTGCATTTTCTGGCTGACTGCCCTGATCGCGCCTTCCTTGTACGAGATCGGCAGATACAGCGTAAAGCGGCTGCCCTGGCCGGGCGCGCTTGCAACGCGGATTTCACCGCCGAGCAGACGCGAAAGTTCGCGCGAAATCGACAGGCCGAGTCCGGTTCCGCCGTACTTACGGCTGGTCGTGCCGTCGGCTTGCTGGAACGCTTCGAAAATGATTTTCTGCTTGTTGATCGGAATGCCGATGCCGGTATCCGAAACGCAGAACGCGACGACCATCTCGGCGTTATCGAGATAGCTATGGCCGGCGCTCCAGCCTGAACCCGCGGCTTCGATGCGCAACGATACCTTGCCTTTCTCGGTGAACTTGACCGCATTCGACAGCAGGTTTTTCAGGATCTGCTGCAGCCGCTTGGCGTCGGTCTGTATGGTCGACGGCAAATCGCGATCGACATCGATGATGAAATCGAGGTTCTTGTCCTGGGCGACCTGGCTGAACGAGCGCTCGACATATTCGCGCATCTCGCTGAAACTTTCCTGGCCGATGTTCAGCGACACGGTTCCGGATTCGATCTTCGACAGATCGAGAATATCGTTGATCAGGCTCAGGAGATCAGTCCCGGATGCCGAAATCGTCTTGGCGAATTCGATCTGCTTCGACGTCAGATTGTTGCTCGGGTTATCGGACAGGAGCCGCGCGAGAATCAGCAGGCTGTTCAGCGGCGTGCGCAGCTCGTGCGACATGTTGGCAAGGAATTCCGACTTGTAGCGCGAAGACAGCGCTAATTGTTCGGCTTTTTCCTCGAGCGCGACTTTGGCCTGCTCGACCTCGAGGTTCTTCAATTCGACCTGCTCTTTCTGCTCCGACAGCAACCGGGCTTTTTCCTGCAACTCGTCGTTGGTCGTCTGCAGCTCTTCCTGCTGTTTCTTGAGCAGCGTTTCCGACTGCTGCAGGTTGACCGCCTGCTGCTCGAGGCGGTCGTTGGTCATCTTCAGTTCGCCCTGCTGGCTTTGCAGTTCGATGGTCAGCGATTGCGATTGCTTGAGCAGATCCTCCGTCCGCATATTGGCGACGATGGTGTTCAGCACGATGCCGATACTTTCCGTCAGCTGATCGAGGAACAGCTTGTGCGTTTCGGAGAATTGATGGAACGACGCCAGCTCGATGACCGCCTTGACATCGCCTTCGAACAACACCGGCAGCACGATGATGCTCAGCGGCGGGGCGGCGCCGAGACCGGAACTGACCTGCACGTAATCGCTCGGCACATCCGTCAGCAAAATACGCTGCTTCTCGAACGCGCACTGACCGACGAGACCTTCGCCGATCACGAAGCTGCCCGGCACGTGCTTGCGTTTTTTGTAGGCATAGCTCGCGAGCAATTCGAGCCGGGTTTCGTCGTCGCGCACGGTTGTATAAACCACGCCGTGTTGCGCGCCGACCAGCGGCGCCAGTTCCGACAGTATCAGTTTGGAAACGGTGACGAGATCGCGCTGCCCCTGGAGCATGCGCGTGAATTTGGCGAGGTTGGTCTTGAGCCAGTCCTGCTCGGTATTCTTGAGCGTGGTGTCCTTCAGGTTGCGGATCATCTCGTTGATGTTGTCCTTCAACGCCGCCACTTCGCCCTGCGCCTGCACCATGATCGAACGCGTCAAATCGCCTTTGGTCACGGCCGTCGCGACGTCAGCGATCGAGCGCACCTGCGTCGTCAGATTGGCGGCGAGCTGATTCACGTTGTCGGTCAGATCGCGCCACAAACCGGCGGCGCCGGGCACGCGCGCCTGGCCGCCCAACTTGCCTTCGTAACCGACTTCGCGGGCGACGTTGGTCACCTGATCGGCGAACGTCGCCAGCGTTTCGATCATGCCGTTGATGGTCTCGGCGAGCGCTGCGATTTCGCCTTTGGCTTCCACCGTCAGCTTGCGTTTCAGGTCGCCGTTGGCGACCGCGGTTACTACGTTGGCGATACCGCGCACCTGGTTGGTCAGGTTGGCCGCCATCGAGTTGACGTTGTCGGTCAAATCCTTCCACGTTCCGGCGACGCCCGGGACCTGCGCCTGGCCGCCGAGCTTGCCGTCGGTACCAACCTCGCGTGCCACGCGCGAAACTTCTGCCGCAAAGGAATTCAACTGATCGACCATGGTATTGATCGTCGATTTCAGCTCGAGAATTTCGCCTTTGACGTCGACGGTTATTTTCTTCGACAGATCGCCTTTCGCCACCGCCGTCGTTACATCGGCAATGTTGCGAACCTGACCCGTTAAGTTACCCGCCATCGCGTTGACGTTATCGGTCAAATCCTTCCACGTCCCGGCAACGCCTGGCACCTGCGCCTGGCCACCGAGCTTGCCTTCCGTACCGACCTCGCGCGCGACGCGCGAGACTTCGGACGCAAACGAGTTGAGCTGATCGACCATCGTATTGACGGTGTTTTTTAGCTCGAGAATTTCGCCTTTGACATCGACGGTGATCTTCTTCGACAAGTCGCCGCTCGCGACCGCCGTCGTCACCTCGGCGATGTTGCGCACTTGCGCGGTGAGGTTACCGGCCATCGCGTTGACGTTATCGGTCAAATCTTTCCAGGTACCGGCAACGCCTTTC
>JBGTFJ010000375.1:0-3021 GCA_041747355.1 Burkholderiales bacterium | reverse complement strand
GACCTGCTGGCGCGCGACCGACAGCGCTTCAGCGTAGTTGTCGTTCAGGATCAGACGGGCGAACGCTTTCGAGCCGGTGACATTGGTGCGCTCGCCGCCGTTGACACACAGGCTGTCGTCTCCGACGTTGAGCGGCTCCAGTCCGGACAGCCGCAGTTTCTTTCCGATGTCTGGAATCGGGCGCGGCGCGATGTCCGTGACGGCTGCGGCGATCGCCTTGATGTGCGCAGGCGTGGTGCCGCAGCAGCCGCCGACGATATTGAGGAAACCGCTGTCGGCGAACTCTCGGATCAGCCCGGCCATGTACTCGGGCGTCTCGTCGTATTCGGCGAATTCGTTCGGCAGGCCGGCGTTCGGGTGAGCGCTGACGGGCACGTCGGCAATCGTCGCCAGCTCCTCGACATACGGCCGCAACTGCTTGGCGCCGAGCGCACAGTTCAGGCCAATCGACAGCGGCCGCGCGTGTGACACCGAATTCCAGAATGCTTCGGTCGTCTGCCCGGACAGCGTGCGCCCCGAGGCATCGGTGATCGTGCCCGAAATCATGATCGGCAGCCGCACGTTGTTCGCCTCGAAATACTGATCGATCGCGAACAGCGCGGCTTTGCAATTCAGCGTATCGAACACGGTTTCGACGAGCAGGATGTCCGCGCCGCCATCGGCCAGGCCGCGTATCGCTTCGGTATAGGTTTCGACCAGCGCATCGAAGCTTGTGTTGCGAAAACCGGGATCGTTGACGTCGGGCGAAATCGATGCGGTGCGGTTGGTCGGCCCGAGCACACCGGCGACGAACCGCGGTTTGTCCGGATTACGCTGCGTGTATTCCGCGGCGACTTCGCGCGCTATCGTCGCGCCGTCGCGATTCAGTTCGTAAACCAGATCCTCCATGTGGTAATCGGCCATGGCGATGGCCGTCGAGTTGAAGGTATTGGTTTCGAGAATGTCGGCGCCGGCATCAAGATAAGCGGCGTGAATCGCACGGATGATCTTCGGCTGGGTCAAGGTCAACAGGTCGTTGTTGCCCTTGAGATCGTGCGCAAAATCGGCGAAGCGGGCGCCGCGGTAATCGGCATCCGTCAGATGGTAGGACTGGATCATCGTGCCCATCGCGCCATCGATGATGAGAATGCGGCGTTCGAGCAGCGTGCGTAACTCGGCAGTGCGGTCTGTTGTCGTCATGGAGAAACTTGCGGCATGCGGCCGTGGCAAAGCCGCTTATGGTAGCAAATCGACAGCCCCACGGTGATTCGGCAGCGCTCCGGGCTGACCAGGTGCCCGGAAAGGCAATCGGGCCCACCGCCGATGCGCACTATATATGCAACACCGTGACGGGCTCCGCGAGCGCTATGACTTGCCGCGCCTGGGCCAGCACGCGATCGACCGTGATGCGATCGAGGCAATCCCAATACGGGCACGCTGCGCCTATGCATTTCTCGCACGTCGGCACGTCCGGCCTGAGCACGATGCCCTCGCCCAGCGGCTGCCAGCGTACCGGCAGCGAGCTGCGGCGCGGATCGAACAGGCTGACGACCGGGCGACCCAGAGCGGAGGCGAGGTGCGCAGGGCCGGTTGAGCCGGATACCAGCAGCGAGCTTTCTGCGATGACGGCCATCAGCTCGCGCAACGTCACTCTCCCCATCAGGTTCAGCAGTCCGGCTCTTGGAAGCTGGCTGGCCGGCGCCTCCGCGCAAAAACTACGGCCTTCGTCGGCGCTGCCGGTCAAAACCACCCCGCAGCCTTGCGCCAGTAGCCTGAGGATCAGGTTCCAGTAATGTTCGCTGCGCCAGCGACGTGTCGAAAGGCCTCCGGGATGGACGACGATCAGCGGCGCTGGCAGGCCTCGAAGCAAAACGCTGGCGGACTGCCGCTCTCCTTCGCTCACAGCGAGCACCGGCCGCAGGCTCTGGCCGGATACGGAGCCCGGAATCAGCCCGATGCCTTTGAGCAAACCGAGGTTGTATTCGCTTTCGTGCCTGGCGAAATCGTGCCGATGTTCGTACACGCGCCGGTTGACGAACACGCTGTACCAGCGGTAACCGGTCGCGACCCGGATCGGCACGCGCGCCGCCCATGCCGCGATGATCAGCGGGCGAAAAGGCTTCAGAAAGATCGCGGCGTCGAAGCCCTGGCGAAACAGCGCAACCCTTTCGCGAAATCGCTCAGTGCCGGCTACGGTGATGACGGCGTCGAGATCCGGATGGCCGAGCAACGCAGGTGCGGCAAACACGCTGGATAGAAATGTAATATGCGCATCCGGCAATTGCCGGCGCAGCGCAGACGCGACCGGCAGGCACAGCACTTGATCGCCGATACCGTCAGGTCTGACCAGCAGGATTTTCATGAGCGCGGAAAAAATCCGAAGCGCATCTACAACCGCGTTAGCGATCGAAACGCCGGTATTGTATCGCCTCGGCAATGTGCGTCGCGGTTACCGATTTGGCCGCGCCCAGGTCAGCGATGCTGCGCGCCATTTTCAGCACGCGATGATAGGCCCGCGCCGACAAACCGAGGCGACTGATGGCTTGTTTGAGCAGGTTTTCGCCGGCGGTATCGGGCATGCAGTGACGATCGATCTCGCGCGTCGTAAGCCAGGCATTGGCTTTACCCTGCCGGGTTATTTGCCGCTGATAAGCGCCCTCGACACGCCCTTGCACGGCACTGCTCGCTTCACCGCTGTCGCGCCTGGCCAGATCTTCCTGCGGCACTGCCGGCACTTCGATTTGCAAATCGATGCGGTCGAGCAAGGGGCCGGAAACTCTGGCGCGATAGCGAACGACCTGATCGGGCGTGCAGCGGCATTTGCCGGTGTAATGGCCGAGATAGCCGCATGGACACGGGTTCATCGCGGCCACGAGCTGGAATTGCGCGGGAAAATCGGCCTGACGGGCGGCGCGAGACACCGTGATCTTGCCTGATTCGAGCGGCTCGCGCAGCACTTCGAGCACCTTGCGATCGAATTCCGGCAACTCGTCGAGAAACAGCACGCCATGCAGCGCCAGCGAGATTTCGCCGGGGCGCGGA
>JBGTFJ010000374.1:0-1716 GCA_041747355.1 Burkholderiales bacterium | reverse complement strand
CGAAACGCGTGAATTGTCGCGCGTCAAAAAAATGGTGGGCGCCAATCTGCATCGTAACTGGTTGGCGATTCCGCATGTCACGCAGCACGACGAAGCCGACATTACCGAACTCGACGAATTTCGCAAGACGGCCGCGCAGGAATCCGAAAAGCAGGGCGTGCGCTTGACCTTGCTCGCTTTCTTTCTGAAAGCGTCCGCGGTGGCCCTGAAACAGTATCCGGATTTCAACGCATCTCTGAATCCGGCGGGTGATAAGCTGGTGTTGAAGCACTATTTTCATATCGGCGTCGCGGTCGATACGAAGGACGGTTTGCTGGTGCCGGTGATTCGCGATGTCGACAAGAAAGGCGTGTTCGATCTGGCGCGCGAACTCGACGAGGTCAGTAAAGCCGCGCGCGACAAAAAGCTGCCGGCGACCGCCATGCAAGGCGGCTCTTTCTCGATCTCGAGCCTGGGCGGTATTGGCGGCACCGCTTTCACGCCGATCATCAACGCGCCAGAGGTCGCGATCCTCGGCGTATCCAGGGCATCGCTGAAGCCGGTTTTCGTCGACGGCAAATTTCAGCCGCGCCTGATGCTGCCACTGTCTCTGTCCTACGATCATCGTGTGATCGATGGTGCGAGCGCTGCGCGCTTTACGAATTTTTTAAACGCAGTACTTTCCGATATACGCCGCTTGCTGCTTTGATTTCACGACATTCGACGCGAATCTGTTCATGCCGATCGCGATATTGCTTTGTCGATGGCGATTGACGTAGCGGCGCCCCAAGCGCCGGAAGTTATTGCGGAAGCAGTGCCGGCTGCGGCGCAGACTGAGGGGCCGCCGGTCGACGCCATCGGCGTGCTTGGCGGTACTTTCGATCCCATCCATTTCGGCCATCTCCGGCTTGCGGAGGAAATCGCGGACGGCTGTGGTTTATCGCAGGTGCGCGTGGTTGCCGCTGGTACGCCGCCACATCGGCGCGTGCCGCAAGCCTCCGCGCAGCAGCGCTTCGATATGGTCTGCGCCGCCGTAAACGGCAACGCCAGACTGGCTGCCGACCAAAGCGAAATATTTCGCACCCAACCCTGTTTTACCGTTGATACGCTGACCGGATTGCGTGCCGAGTTCGGTACGCAAACGCCGATCTGTCTGCTCCTCGGCGCCGATGCTTTCCTGCAACTGACGACCTGGCATCGCTGGCAGCAACTGTTCGAACTCGCGCATGTTGTTGTCGCGCAGCGCCCGGGTTATGCGCTCGATCAAGACTTATTGCCGACGCCGCTCGCCGCGGAATTCGAGGCTCGTTTCAATTCGAACCCGCGTTCCATCCACGATCGCGCGCACGGCATCATCGTCAAGGTCGCAATCGCGGCACTCGATATTTCCGCGACCGGCATCCGTGCGCACATCGCTGCGCGGCAAAGCGCGCGCTATTTGCTCCCCGATATCGTTCTCGATTATATTCAGGCCAATACGCTGTACCAGGACGAACGTTAGGAGGTTGATGAAGCTCGACAGAATGGTGACCGCAACGATAGCGGCGCTTGAAGATATCAAGGCGCGTGACATCACAGTGCTCGACGTCAGCAAGCTGACTTCGTTGTTCGATCGCATGATTATCGCAAGCGCCGACTCGACGCGGCAAACAAAAGCGCTTGCCAATAACGTGCGCGAAAAAATTAAGGCCGAAGGCGCCGAGGTTTATGGTGTCGAGGGCGAGGAAAATGGCGAAT
>JBGTFJ010000373.1:0-7279 GCA_041747355.1 Burkholderiales bacterium | reverse complement strand
CGTTCATACCAATACCATCGAAGGTTTCTTCTCGGTCTTCAAACGCGGCATGAAAGGCGTGTATCAGCATTGCGGACACAATCACTTGAACCGTTATCTTGCTGAATTCGATTTCCGGTATAACAATCGCAAGGCGCTTGGCGTGACCGATGAAGACCGCGCTGAAAAGCTGCTGCGTGGCGTGGTCGGTAAGCGGTTTACCTATCAAACGACTGCTTAAAGAAGAGCCTTCGCGTAAGAGGAAACGCAATGTCAAGAAAGCCAAAGCCTGAGCCTCAAGATAAGGCGCAGTCCGAGCGGTTCGTAGAGACCGCTCGGCGGCTAGAGGTAGACGAAAGCGGCAAGACGTTTGAGCGCGCATTGAATGTGGTTGTACCGGCTAAGCTAACGGCTCGCCATACTCGTCCATCCGGGAAGAAATCGTCTTCATAAACCCCTCAACCAATATGAAGACTGTTTTTGCTTCGTCTGGCGTGTATTTGATCTCCACATGCATGGTCGTATTCCGCCAAGCAGTTCTCACAGAGTCTAGACAGGCATAGGCAGCCGAGAACAATTCCTTGTCACTCGAATTTGTAAACGACTTCCCATTGACCTTCCTCTTTCGCTCGTCAATCTCGGCGTATATTTTCCGTAAGACGGTTCCCCAATTTCGATCCGCATCTTTCAGCGGGTCTGGTAAACCAAGGCATCTTCTAGTCGCTGTAATGCCAAGTTCCGTCATCCGCATCAGATGGAATGCACACGCAGTATCTCGGCCTAGTGCTAGACACTTTGCTGCTTCCTCTAGCTCGTAAAGAGCAGAAGGAAATTTGGTCTGAAAATCCACCCCGAATAGCGGTTGGTTCGGCTCGAAAAGCTTGGTTTCATCTCCTGTCAGAAAAAGAAAATAACCATCCGCCAATTCGTCGGTAATTCGTTCTTCCAAAATAGAGATGTCCTCAGACAGCCCAAACGCGCCGACACTCTCAGATCGAGCAACAATTTTTTCCGCTTCTTTCTCGAAAAACCGAGACCGATTGAATCAAGAAGCGGGACCGCCGTTTCACTAAGGTATCGCTTGATTAATACCACTTGCTCCTGCTGTTTCGCCTGATCGTTAATAATGGCCCCAGGAGCTATTAATCGCTCAATCTTCGCCAAGGTTGTGGCCAGTTGAGCAAACTTGTCCGCATAAAACTTGAGCATGTCGTGAAGACTCCAAAGGCGGCCAGAATCAATCATCTTGCCTCCTTGGGTACGTCAAGTCCAATATCGCCTTTTTTTTGGAACATTGGCTTAGTCGATGTCGACACAATGCAGCAGATGCCCCCCTCATTTGCGCACGACAGCTGCATCCGTTTCAGTCGATGCGCCTCGAAGGAGAAAAATATGAAAAGCTGGAGTTTAAAAGCGATGATCGGCGACGCCCTCGTTGCTCAAGACGGCCGGCTCGAAGCCGGGGCGCGTATCGTGCCTCGACCGGAATCCTGCATCGAAGAGAGCTTCGCCTACGCCGCATATTGCGCGAGCAGGGTCGAGGGCGTCGAGCGGGTGTGTTTTGAAGAGTTTCTGCGCCGCTGGCCGCGTGATCGAACTGCGGGAACCGGCAAGAGGGTCGCGAATCGGCGCCCTGATCGTGTTCCGGATGCCGGATTTTTGAAATTTCTATCCACGATCCCTATGCCCGATACCCGCTGTTAACCGATTTCCTGGCCCCTAAACATACCTCACATCCCTTATCTCGTATTCCCTGACACCGCCCGGCGCTTGCACTTCGGCAACGTCGCCCGAAGATTTGCCGATCAAGGCGCGCGCCATTGGCGAGCTGATCGAAATCTTGCCGACCTTCAAGTCAGCCTCGTCGTCGCCGACGATCTGGTAAGACACCACTTTGCCGCTTGCCACGTCCTCCAGTTCAACGCTGGCGCCGAACACGCAGCGGCCATCGGCTTCGAGCGCCGCCGGATCGATGATCTGGGCGTTCGACAGCTTTGATTCGACTTCGATAATGCGGCCCTCGATGAAGCTCTGCCGCTCCTTGGCGGCTGCGTATTCCGCGTTTTCCGAAAGGTCGCCATGAGCGCGCGCTTCGGCGATTGCAGCAATCACTACCGGGCGCTGCACGCTTTTCAGTTGCTGGAGTTCGGCGCGCAGCGATTCGGCGCCGGCCACGGTCAAGGGAATCTTGTTCATATCGTCGTTTACCAGATTATGTGATGCATTCGCCGCCGTAAATGGCGGCAATGCGGTGCGGCGCTAGGATCGTGTGCTTGCCGCAAGACGTCCGGCGTGATCCGCCTGTTGCAACTGCTTGTGCAAGGTCTGCAAATCGTAGGGTTGCAGCTTGCCCATGCCGCGCATGCCGGTACAGGCAGCGCGCGCACCCGCCAAAGTCGTGTAGTACGTGATTCGACCCTGCAAAGCCGCGTAGCGGATCGAATATGAATCGCGCACCGCCGCCCGCTTGTCTTCGACCGTATTCACGATCAGCGATATCTCGCCGTTCTTGATCATATCGACGATGTGCGGCCTGCCCTCGGCGACCTTATTGACGGCAACAACGGCAAGACCTGCTCCCGCCAGAGTCGCTGCTGTCCCGCGCGTCGCGTACAAACTGTAGCCGAGCGCGGCCAGCGAACACGCGATATCGACCACGCGGGGCTTGTCGGAATCGCGCACACTGATGAAGACCCGGCCGGTAGCGGATAGTCTTTCGCCTGCCGCGATCTGCGACTTGATGAACGCTTCGGCGAAAGTCTTGCCGACACCCATGACTTCACCGGTCGACTTCATCTCCGGCCCGAGGATGCTGTCTGCGCCGGGAAACTTGATGAACGGGAATACCGCTTCCTTGACGCTGTAAAAAGCCGGTTCTGCCTCCTGCGTCACACCTTGCTCGGCCAGCGTTTTACCAGCCATGCAGCGTGCGCCGATCTTGGCTAACGGCCGCCCGGTCGCTTTCGACACGAACGGCACGGTACGAGACGCGCGCGGGTTCACCTCGAGCACGTAAATCGTTTCGCCCTGGATCGCGAACTGCACGTTCATCAGGCCGACGACGCGCAATGCCTTGGCCATCGCGATGGTTTGGCGGCGCAACTCATCCTGCACCGCGCCGCTCAGGCTGAACGGAGGCAGCGAGCACGCAGAATCGCCCGAATGGACGCCGGCCTGCTCAATATGCTCCATGATGCCCCCGATGACGACGATCTTTCCGTCCGAGACAGCATCGACATCGACTTCGGTCGCGTCGTTCAAAAAACGGTCGAGCAAAACCGGCGAATCGTTCGATACCTTGACCGCTTCGCGCATATAGCGTTCGAGTTCGCGCGGCTCTTGCACGATCTCCATGGCGCGCCCGCCGAGTACATAGCTCGGCCGTACGACCAGCGGGTAGCCGATTTCGTCGGCAAGCCGCAGCGCCGACTGCGGATCGCGTGCGGTTCGGTTCGGCGGCTGGCGCAAGCCGAGTTGCTGCAGCAGGCGCTGGAAACGCTCGCGGTCTTCGGCGCAGTCGATCATGTCCGGGCTGGTGCCGATTATGGGCACGCCGTTGTCATACAAATCCTGCGCCAGTTTGAGCGGTGTCTGGCCGCCAAACTGGACGATAACCCCAAGCGGTTTTTCGACGGCGACGATTTCCAGCACGTCTTCCAGGGTAAGCGGCTCGAAGTACAAACGGTCGGACGTGTCATAGTCGGTCGACACGGTTTCCGGGTTGCAGTTGACCATGATGGTTTCGAAGCCATCTTCGCGCAGCGCCATCGCCGCATGCACGCAGCAGTAGTCGAACTCAATGCCCTGGCCGATGCGATTCGGTCCGCCGCCCAGCACCATGATTTTTTTCCGGTCCGTCGGGCGCGCCTCGCATTCTTCTTCATAGGTCGAATACATATAGGCTGTCTGCGTCGCGAATTCCGCCGCGCAGGTATCAACGCGTTTGTAAACCGGCCGTATGCCGAATGCATGACGCTGATCGCGCACCGCCTGCTCGGTGGCGTTGAACAAATAGGCCAGCCGGCGATCGGAAAACCCCTTGCGTTTCAGCGCGCGCAGGGTTGCGGCGTCGATGCCGGTGAGCTTCTCATCGTCGAGTTCCATTTCGAGATCGACGATTTCCTTGATCTGCGCGAGGAACCATGGATCGATGTGCGTAAGGCGATGCACTTCTTCCAGCGTGAAGCCGTTCTCGAACGCATCGCCGACATACCAGATACGGTCCGGTCCGGCTTCGCCGAGTTCTTTTTCGATAGTCTCGCGATCGGTCGTGCGCTGGTTCAGGCCATCGACGCCGACTTCAAGCCCACGCAGCGCTTTCTGCAGCGATTCCTGAAACGTGCGGCCGATCGCCATGACCTCGCCGACCGATTTCATTTGTGTTGTCAGCCGCGTGTCGCTCTGCGGAAATTTTTCGAACGCAAAGCGCGGGATTTTGGTGACGACGTAATCTATGGTCGGCTCGAAAGACGACGGTGTGACGCCGCCGGTGATCTCGTTTTTCAATTCGTCGAGCGTGTAGCCGACGGCGAGTTTGGCGGCAACCTTGGCGATTGGAAAGCCGGTCGCTTTCGACGCCAGCGCGCTCGATCTTGAAACACGCGGATTCATCTCGATCACCAGCATGCGGCCGTTGTCGGGATCGATCGCGAACTGCACGTTCGAGCCGCCGGTATCGACGCCGATCTCGCGCAGTACCGCGATAGAGGCGGCGCGCATGATTTGATAGTCCTTATCGGTCTGCGTCTGCGCCGGCGCGACTGTGATCGAATCGCCGGTATGGATGCCCATCGCGTCGACGTTTTCGATCGCGCAGACGATGATGCAATTGTCATTGCGGTCGCGCACGACCTCCATTTCGAATTCTTTCCAGCCGATCACCGATTCCTCGATCAGCAATTCGTTGGTCGGCGAGGCGTCGAGCCCGCGTTCGCAGATGGCCAGAAATTCCTCGCGGTTATAGGCGATGCCGCTGCCGGAACCGCCGAGCGTAAACGATGGCCGAATGATGGTCGGAAAACCGATCGCGGCCTGCACCTGCAACGCTTCCTCCATGCTGTGCGCGATCGCGGAACGCGCCGTGGCGAGTCCGATGCGCGTCATGGCGAGTTTGAATTTTTCGCGGTCTTCGGCCTTGTCGATCGCCTGCTTCGATGCGCCAATCAGCTCGACGCCGTATTTGTCCAGCACCCCGTGTTTGGCCAGATCGAGCGCGCAATTCAAAGCGGTTTGCCCGCCCATGGTCGGCAGCAGCGCGTGCGGCCGTTCGATGGCGATAATCTTTTCGACCATCTGCCAATTGATCGGCTCGATATAGGTCGCATCGGCCATTTCGGGATCGGTCATGATGGTCGCCGGATTCGAATTGACCAGCACGACGCGATAACCTTCTTCGCGCAGCGCTTTACAAGCCTGCACCCCGGAGTAGTCGAACTCACACGCCTGACCGATCACGATAGGGCCGGCGCCGATGATCAGGATCGTTTGGAGGTCGGTGCGTTTAGGCATTTCAGAAACGCGAAACGTGAAGAAAAACGGATTCCCGCAAAAGATTACATTTCACGTTTCTTTTTTCGCCCTGCACGATTTTGCTTCACCTTTTACGCCTCGATCACTTCTTCTCCTTCTCTTTGTCGTCTCCAAACAATCCTTCCGCCAGACCCGGCAGACCGCCTTCGCTGGGCATCCTGTGTTCTTCGACTTTCGCTCCGCTCTGGGTCTCGGCTGCGGGCGCGGCAGCAGGGGCAGCGGATTTTTCCGCGGGCGGCGCGTCGCTGGGGCCGCATGCCGCGAGCAGGGCTGCCATAGCAGCGGCGATGGTAAAGCTTGAAATTTGCGTTCTGGTCATGATGATCCTCCGGAAAGATTGACAGTTGTGAGACCTTTGTTTTGCATCATTTCGATAAAGCGGTCGAACAGATAATCGACGTCGTGCGGGCCCGGGCTCGCCTCGGGATGCCCCTGAAAACAGAAAGCCGGAACATCGGTGCGCTCGAAACCCTGCAGGCTCCCGTCGAATAATGAAACATGCGTGACCCGCACATTGGCGGGCAGCGTTTTGACATCGACCGCGAAGCCGTGATTTTGCGACGAAATGATCACGCGTCCGCTGTCGATGTCGTGCACCGGATGATTGGCGCCGTGATGGCCGAACGTCATCTTCACCGTTTTTGCCCCCGAGGCGAGGCCGAGCAACTGGTGACCGAGGCAGATGCCGAATGTCGGCACTTTGTGTTCGAGCAATTTACGGATCGCGTTGATCGCGTAATCGCAAGGCTCCGGATCGCCGGGCCCATTGGACAGAAAGATGCCGTCAGGCTGCAGCGCCAACGCGTCGGCGGCCGTAGCCTGCGCCGGCAACACGGTGATCCGGCAGCCCCGCGACGCCAGCTTGCGCAGAATGTTGCGCTTGATGCCATAGTCGAAAGCGACGACGTGATACTGCGCGTCGCCGTGCATGCGATAACCTTCGCCGAGCGCCCACTGGCCTTCGTTCCACGAATAGGATTCAGTGCAACTCACGCATTTCGCGAGGTCCATGCCGGAGAGTCCGGGAAACGCACGCGCCAGCCGCAAGGCTTCCGTTTCATCGACGCTGCCGGCCATGACGCAGCCTGGTTGCGCGCCTTTTTCGCGCAAAATGCGCGTCAGCTTGCGGGTGTCGATGTCGGCGATGGCGACGACGTTCTGCTCCTTCAGATAGGCCGGCAAATCCTGCGTCGAACGCCAGTTACTGGTCGTCAACGGCAAATCGCGGATGACCAATCCGGCTGCGTAAACCCGGCGCGACTCGGCATCCTCGACGTTAGTTCCGGTATTGCCGACGTGCGGGTAGGTCAGCGCTACGATCTGCCGGTAATAAGATGGATCGGTCAGAATTTCCTGATAACCGGTGATCGCGGTGTTGAAGACGACTTCACCGACCGTCGCGCCCTCGGCGCCAATCGCCGCGCCGCGAAAAATGGTGCCATCGGCAAGCGCCAGAATTGCGGATTGACGTTGCAACACGACCGCTCCCGGAAAACTTGTGTGGACTTGGACTGGCAGATATGGAAAGCGGGACAGGCTAAAGGCCTCTCCCGCTTAAGGTATGAATTATACGGGACGCCTGACCGTTCATCAATCCGCGGCGCCGGGTGCGCAAGCAGACCTGCTTAAATCCTGAACAAGGTCAAGCGCGCAGATTTAATCATGGATCCCTACCGCAAGCCCAACACGTCCCGCATATCATAAAGGCCCGATTTCTTGCCCGCGAGAAAACGCGCGGCGCGTAAAGCGCCTTGCGCGAACGTCGCGCGGC
>JBGTFJ010000372.1:0-6405 GCA_041747355.1 Burkholderiales bacterium | reverse complement strand
GGCAACGTTTGGGAATGGACGGCGGACTGGTTTGCGCCCTATCCGGGTTTTGCGCGCGACCCTTACAAGGAATATTCGGAACCATGGTTCGGAAATCACAAGGTCCTGCGCGGCGGCTCCTTCGCGACGCGTTCGCGTCTGATCCGCAACACCTGGCGCAATTTCTATACGCCGGATCGGCGCGACGTACTGGCTGGTTTTCGCACCTGCGCTCTGCAAACCCGCTCTGAAACATGCGGATGATTAGCCGCGGCTCAGGGTAGCCGCGCATTGTGAAACGCATCACTTCCCGCACCAATCCGTTCTACAAAACCCTGCTCAAACTCGCGCGCTCCTCGCGCGAGCGGAAGAAGTCGAACCTCACGCTGCTCGATGGCGCGCACCTGATCGCAGCCTATCGCCAGCACATCGGCGCGCCGCAAAGCCTGGTTGTCAGCGACAGCGGTGCTGACAAAAGCGAAATCAAACTGCTGCTCGATGAAGCGCGATCGCTGGATGTTTTCGTGCTTTCCGATGCGCTGTTCGCAGAAATATCGGACGTCACTCCCGACGTCGGCATCCTTGCTCTGATTGCGACGCCTGCCCCCGTTGCGCCAAAACACAATGTCGACTTCTGCGTTCTGCTGGACGGCATCCAGGATCCCGGCAACCTCGGTTCCATCCTGCGCTCCGCCGCCGCCGCGGGTGCCAGCGACGTGGTGCTATCGAAACAATGCGCATTCGTCTGGTCGCCGCGTGTGTTGCGCGGAGGGATGGGTGCGCATTTCATGCTGAAACTGCACGAACACGCCGATCTGCTCGATTACGCCGTCCGCTATGAAGGGAAGACAGTCACGACCTGCGCGCGCGCGGAACAAACGATTTTCGAAATCGATCTGACGGGAAAACTCGCTTTACTGATCGGCAATGAAGGCGCAGGTATTTCAGATGCGCTGTTGCAAATCGCGACCGATTGCGTTTCGATCCCGATGCCGGGCAAAACCGAATCGCTGAACGCTGCCGTTGCAGCCGCGATTTGCTTGTTCGAGCGCGTGCGGCAAACCAGAAAGCAGTAGTCTTTTGTTGCGCGGCGCCGCCTCGTTAACCGAATATGTTATGCGTTCTTTCTCAGAATCGTCTGTCTGCCTCTTCAAATGGAGGAAGGCACCATCAAAAACTTGTTACCCAAGTCATTTCAACGGCTCCAAAGATGCATAACTTTGCTAGACGAGACCTTCAAGCACCTGCACCTCCACCATCTCGCCCGCCGCGACTTTTCCCTGCGCCACTGGCAGCACGATGAAGCAATTCGCCTCGCTCATCGAGCGCAGAATTCCTGAGCCCTGTTCGCCGGTCGCGAGCACCGTCCATTCGCCGTTTGTGTCCTGGGATAAAAAGCCGCGCTGAAACTCGGTGCGGCCGGGGGCTTTCTTCAGATCGCTGGTGCAGCGCACCTTGAGCAGCGGCAAGGGCGGGACGGGATCGCGACCCATCAGCACAAGCAGCGCCTCGCGGACGAATTGATAGAACGTGACCATCACCGAAACCGGATTGCCCGGCAAACCGAAGAAATGCGCGTTGCCGATTTTGCCGTAGGCAAGCGGGCGGCCGGGTTTCATGGCGATTTTCCAGAATACGACTTCGCCGAGGCGGTCCAATAGTTCCTTCACGAAATCGGCCTCGCCGACCGATACGCCGCCGCTGGTGATGACGACATCGGCCATCGCGGCGGCGTCACTGAAGGCTTTTTCGAGCAGCGCGCGGTCATCGCCAACGACGCCCATGTCGATTGTCTCGACGCCGAGGCGATTCAGCATGCCCCAGATCGTATAGCGGTTGCTGTCGTAAATCTGGCCTTCTTCGAGCTGACTGCCGACCGAGCGCAACTCGTCACCGGTCGAGAAAAACGCCACCCGCAAGCGCCGGTAGACCGTTAGTTCGGCGACGCCAAGCGACGCGATCAGGCCGAGTTCGGCGGGGCGGATCAAGGCGCCGGGTGTGAGAGCCGTTTGCCCATTACGCAAATCTTCACCCGCGCGGCGCAGATTCTGGCCGCGTCGATGACCGCCGCCGAACGTGACGCGATCGCCTTCGGCTTTGGCTTGTTCCTGCATGACAATGGTATCGGCGCCCGGCGGGATCACTGCGCCGGTCATGATGCGCACGGCCTGTTTTTCCTTCAGATTGCCTTTGAACGGAACACCCGCGTAAGCGGTGCCCGCAATTTTCAGAATCGTCTCGCCATCCGCCGTCAAGTCCGAAAAGCGCACGGCATAACCATCCATCGCCGAATTGTCGTGCGCTGGAACATCTACCGGCGAGATAACTGGCGCCGCCAGCACGCGGCCGAGTGCGGCGCGCAGGGCGAGCTGTTCAGTACCCGCAACCGGTTCCAGGAACTCACGGATCAGCGCGCGCGCCTTGTCGACCGGCAACGAGTTGGGGTCGTAATCGTCGGCGCAGCTCAAATCCCGCATCGCTTGTTTCATCAGATTGCCTATTCGAAAAACAAGATTCTAGCGGAACGGCGAGCGGCCCAGAAAAACAAAAAGGATGGCGCTGCCTGAACAGCGGTCATCCTTTTGGTCGAGAGAAGAGCGTTCCATTCATGGTTCGACAAGCTCACCACGAACGGAACTCCGCTAGCTAGGGCGCGCGATAACCGATGCCGTGTTTTTTGAAGATGCGTTCGATCGTGCCATCGGCCAACATTTGCCGCATGGCTTTTTCCAGGACAGCAGCGAGTTCGGTATTGTCGTCCTTGACGGCAAGGCCGAGCTTCCAGCCCTGGATCGCGAGATCCGGCATCGGAACCTGGCTGACCTTGTAGCCATCTTTCGCCGGGCCCAGACTCGCATCGAGCTCAGAACGCGGCGCCATCACGGCCGCGACTTCGCCATCGCGCAAGGCTTTTACGGCGATGGCAGGGCTGCGGAAATGCACGACATTACTGCGCAACCTGCCGCTGAAGGCCGAAAGCAAATATATATCGGACACCGTTTCCAGTTCGACGCCGATTTTTTCCCTGGCGAAAACTTCGAGGTTCGGCAGTGTCGGAATGCTTTTGACGCTGCGTAAAACTTCGATCTGTTCGGTGTAATACGGTGAGAAAATCTTGACCTCGTCGTTGCGCTTCATGAACTCGGGGTCGGTCGGCACGTGCATCATCACGTCCGCCGTGCCACCACCGAGGTAGTGCCCTTTCCAGACAGCGTTGCGCAAATCGTCTTCGACGCTTTCGTCGGCCTCGATCCACATCATGCTGGGTTTTACCCCAAGCTTTTCGGCCAGCGCTGCCGCAAGATCGACGTCTATGCCTTTGCCATTATCGGAAAACGGTGGGAACGCTTTATAGACTGCGACTTTGATCTGGCCCTTACTCTGAATGTCAGCCAGCGAGTAGGCGAAGGCTGGCCACACCGCAGACAGAAGCCACAGCGCGGCGAAAACCCGCTTGATAAACTTGATCAGCATTACTGAGTATGAACCGTGTTCAGCCAACTGCGCATCGCCCACATCGCTTCCTGCGACATCGTTCCCTCGAACGGCGGCATGTACACGGTGCCATTGCGGGTGCGGCCTTTGCGCACGGTTTCGACAAAATAAGCATCGGTTTCGGCATCGAGCGGCAGCGTTCTGAGATCGGGCGCGATGCCGCCGGAAACTGCTTCAAGACCATGGCAGCGCGCACAATTCTGGCCGTAGGCTGATTTTCCGATTTCGATGGCGCGCTTGTTGTCCTTGTAAGGGTTGGTTTTTTTCCAGTCAGCACCCAAAGGATCGAGACCGGCGTTATCGACCGCCTGCGGGGTTACATCGCCATGCGCGAGCGCCGGCGCAGCATGAATACCAACAGTGATAAGCGCCGAGCAGAACGCCAGTTTGAGTCCGATTCGCAACATTACTTTCTCCCAGGTTAGACGGCATGTCTTTAGCAAGTACGGTGCCCGAAAAAACTATATTTGCGCGCGGTGCATTACTCCCTATGCTGACCGGCGCACTGCTTTACTTTGGAGCATATGTTAAATTAACGAGCAATCGGCCAGCCTTGGGAACCTATGAAATCGCCCAGCCTTGACCCTGCCTCGACGTCAAACGCGCCCGCGCGCAACTGCAGGATCACGGTGAAATTCCGGAAGGGCTGCTTCCCCACGCGATTACGCGGTCGTGGAAACGTTGCCTGACCATGGGACTAAACGCGCAAGAGAGCGTCGCGGCTGACGCGCCAGCCGAGAACTTCGCCCATATCACTGAATGCAATCGCATTCTGATCACGCATGCGCAGCCGGTGATGGAAAATCTGCGCGAGCAGATCGAAAACACCCATAGCACTGTCATCCTGACCGACGCCAGCGGCTTGATTCTGCGCTCGCTCGGCGACTCGGATTTTCTGCATAAGGCGGCCCGCGTGGCGCTGCAACCGGGTGTCGTCTGGGACGAAAGTAGCAAGGGCACGAACGCAATCGGCACCGCGCTCGTTGAGCAACGCCCGGTGATGGTCCACGGCGGTGAGCATTTTGTCAGCAGCAACGCTTTCCTGACCTGCTCGGCCTCGCCGATCTTCAATCCGCACGGCGTCATCGTCGGCGCGCTGGATGTTTCCGGCGATTACCGCAACTGTCAGCAGCACACGCTGGCGCTGGTTCGCATGTCTGTGCAGATGATCGAGAACCGCTTGTTTCGCGAAGACTTCTTCGATTGCGTATATCTGCGCTTCCATACCCGCCCGGAGTTTATCGGCACTTTGTGCGAGGGAATCGCAGTGTTTTCGGCCGATGGCCGTTTCGTTTCAACCAACCGCAGCGCGATGTTTCAGCTTGGAATCGACTTGCTGAAATTGCGTGGAATGCCTTTTTCCGCGCTGTTCGACCTTCCGTTCGCAACCTTGTTGAACGATGCCAGCGTCGCCCGGCCGCTGGCCTTGCAGATGCACAACGGCGTCCGCGTCCTTGGCCTGCCGGAATTCGGCACGGAGTTGCTGAGGCGGCGCGTGACGATGCCTCACTGCAAGCCATCCACACTCAGGGCAAAAGCATCGCGAGATGTGGAAGTGCATACGCTCGCATCTTTGAATCATGGCGATGCGTGCATGGCGTCGGCGATAGAGAAAGCGCGAAAGGTTTTGGGCCGCGATATCGCATTGCTGATCGTCGGTGAAACCGGGACAGGCAAAGAGCTCTTCGCGCGCGCGTTTCATAACGACGGTCCGCGCCGGGCCGGTCCTTTCGTGGCGGTCAATTGCGCGGCGATTCCCGATGGCTTGATCGAATCCGAGCTGTTCGGTTACGAGGAGGGCGCGTTTACCGGTGGCCGCCGTAAAGGCGCGCCCGGCAAGCTGGTGCAGGCCGATCGCGGGACGCTGTTTCTGGACGAAATCGGCGACATGCCGCTGCCGATGCAGGCTCGGCTTTTGCGGGTACTGCAGGAGCGTACCGTCACCCCGCTTGGCGGCGTCAAATGCGTACCGGTGGATATCGCGGTGATTTGTGCGACCAACCGGAATCTGCGTGACTTGATCGGCAAAGGGGTGTTCCGCGAGGATCTGTATTACCGGCTGAATGGTCTGGTGGTGACGTTGCCGCCGCTGCGCAATCGCTCGGACATCGCCAAACTGGCTTCCCTGCTGGTCGTCAATGAAAGTCGTGTCAGGCTGCAGGCGAGCATTCATCAGAATGTGATTCGCCTTTTCGAAAACCACCCGTGGCCCGCTAATATCCGGCAGCTCGCCAATCTGTTGCGCACCGCGCTTGCGATGCTCGGCAACGACTCAGTGATTACGCGTACGCATCTTTCGGACGATTTTCTCGAAGATGCGCTCGACAAGCCAGCGGTCGGCATGAACGGCGGAGGCAAGCTTGCGCTTGAAGAAAGCAGCATCGGCAGTCTCGACGCGCTGGAGAAATGTGCGATACGCAAAATGGTGGAACTTCATAACGGCAATATTTCAGCCGCCGCGCGCCACCTGGGTATCAGCCGCAATACTTTGTACCGGAAGCTGAAAAGCGCGTAACGCAGATGGTAAAATCGGGAAATAAAAACCGGCCCGAAGGCCGGTTTCTTGAAGCGCAGGGAAACCGAATCAGTTAGCAGCAGCCTGCTTGCCGCCGCTGAAGAGCTTGAATACCCAGACCGAACCGCCCTGGTTCAGCAAGCTAACCTGCTTCGCCACATCGCCGCCCCACAACGGGACCGCACCGCCCCAGCCCGAGACCACGGCAATATACTGCTCGCCGTCCATGTCCCAGGTGACCGGGGGCGCGACGACGCCTGATCCAGTCTGGAAGTTCCACAATTCCTTGCCGGTCTTGGCGTCAAATGCCTTCAGATGGCCTTCGGGTGTTCCGGTGAACACAAGGCCTCCCTTGGTCGTCATCACGCCCCCCACAGGGGTGCATTGTTTTTGTACTCCAGACGATTTTGCCGGTC
>JBGTFJ010000371.1:0-7274 GCA_041747355.1 Burkholderiales bacterium | reverse complement strand
GCAACAAAGTGCGGCTGATCTCGGAGCATTTTGCCTGGGTACATAGCGTCGACCGGCTGAGTATCGCCGAGCGCTTGTCGCGGGCTCGGCCCAACCATTTGCCAGACGTTCAGATTTGCCTGCAAATCAACGTTAGCGGCGAGTCGAGTAAAAGCGGTGCTACACCCGACTCGACGCTCGAGCTTGCTCGCGCGGTGAGCAAACTGCCGAACCTGAGATTACGCGGGCTGATGACGATTCCGCGGCCGACACCGGATTTCGCCGAGCAGCGCGCGCAATTCGCACGGCTGTACGAATTGCGGCAGGTAGTGCTGCGGGACGGCATCCCGCTCGATACGTTGTCCATGGGCATGTCCGACGATCTGGAAGCCGCAATTGCCGAAGGCGCAACCATCGTCCGCATCGGTACTGCCGTCTTCGGTCCGCGTGAGGGGCGCTGAACGGCGTGCAGAGCTGTCTTGCCGCCCGGCAAGCTGCAACATATACTGCCGTGCTGTCTGCTGTTGCCGTTTTCGTTTCGCCGCCTGTCGTCATATCCACCATATCAACCAAAAGAGAGAAGCCATGAAACAATTATTAGCCGCTTTACTGCTCGTCGTCCCGCTTGCTGCGCCTGTCATCGCCGAAGCCGCCAAACCCGGAAAACTTCATGTCAGTGAAAGTGTGGCGATCGACGCTAAACCTGAAGTCGTATGGGACAAGATCAAGGACTTCAACGGGCTCGGAACCTGGCATCCCGCGGTGGCGAAAAGCGAAATCGTATCGGGAACCAACAGCAAGAAGGGCGCGGTTCGCGTGCTGACCCTGCAAGACGGCGGCACAATCAAGGAAGAGTTGCTTTCCCATCGCGGCAAATCGTTCAAGTACAAGATCCTCGAAGGGGTGCTGCCGGTCAGCGACTATACGTCGTCGGTCAAAGTCAAGCCGGGCAAGAACGGCGGTTCGATGGTCGAATGGCACGGTGACTTCAAGCGCAAGTCAAGCGACGCCAATCCCCCCGCGGGCCAGGACGATGCGACGGCAACCAAAACCATGACCACGGTCTATCGCGCCGGGCTCGACAACCTGAAGAAAGTCGTCGAGAGCAAATAATCGTAGACTGAACGAGTCGCTGGCGTTAGCGCGTGAGACCCTTTCTGACCACTCGCGCGAATCATAAAATCACGGCAAGTCAGCGGCTCGATCGCCGAAAACCGGGTTACCCGGCAAGTTGTGAAATCCTGGGTAGCGATGCCTACGTGTTCGTAGACCCTGAATGAATATCACCTTTGTCGGCGGCGGCAACATGGCCGGCGCCCTGATCGGCGGCCTCCTGAAACAGGACTATCGCCCCGATCAGATAAAAGTCGCGGAAATTGATCGCAGCGCGTGCGACACGCTGTTTGCGCGTTTTGCCGTGTCCGCGCATACGGAAATCGAGCCGGCGATCGACGGCAGCGATTGCATCGTTCTCGCGGACAAGCCGCAACAACTGCATAAGGCGGCTGCCGCCATCGCCCCGCTTCTCAAGAATCAGCTCGTCATCAGCATTGCGGCTGGCATCCGCTGCCGCGATCTGGCTCGTTGGCTGCAAGGCTATCAGCGTCTGGTGCGCGTGATGCCCAACACGCCGGCGCTCATTGCGGCCGGCGTCTCGGCTTTGTACGCGATGCCGGCGGTTGGAGCTGAGGAGCGATCGCTGGCTGCGTCGATTTTCAATGCGGTCGGCACGACGATGTGGCTGGAAAGCGAAAATCAGCTTGATGCGATAACAGCGATATCCGGCAGCGGACCGGCTTACGTTTTTTATTTCGTCGAGGCGCTGCAGCAGGCGGCCATCGAACTGGGTTTCACGCCACAGGCAGCGCGCAAACTGAGTCTGGCGACCTTCGATGGCGCGATCCGGCTGGCGGTCCAGGCCAGCGACGACGTCGATGCTCTGCGTGCCCGCGTCACCTCGAAAGGCGGCACGACCGAGCGCGCGCTGTCAGTCATGCAGGAGGCAGAAGTCAAACATCACATTGTGCGAGCGATACACGCTGCGGCGCAGCGCTCTGCCGAACTGGGCGATGAGCTGGGCCAGGGGCCGCACCATGCAGCCGGCAACGAACGCGGCAAATCATCCGATCATGCTTAATCAAGCTTTGCATTTTCTGATCGACAGCATCGTTACACTGTTTTTGATCGCGCTGTTGCTGCGTGTCTATCTGCAGCTCGTGCGCGCGTCAGCGCAGAATCCGATCTCGCGTTTTGTCATCGCGTTGACCGATTTCGCGGTGCGGCCGCTGCGCCGCGTGATCCCAGGTTTTCGCGGCTACGACGTTGCGACGCTGATGCTGGCGTGGTTGATCGCTTTCCTGCTGCTGCTGGTCCTGAGCGCACTCGGCGCGCGCGGTCTGCCGTCGATGGACGCGCAGGTTCTCGTCGTTTTTGCGCTGCTGGCGCTCGTACACCTGTTACGGCTGGCGATCTACATCGTGATCGGTGTCGTGGTTCTGCAGGCGATTCTGAGCTGGGTCAACCCATACAGTCCGCTGGCGCCGTTGTTGAACAGTTTATCGCGGCCATTCCTGCGGCCCGTGCAGAGGATTGTGCCGCCAGTCGCTAACGTCGATCTGTCGCCGCTCGTCGTGCTGCTGATCTGCCAGTTGTTACTGATCGTTCCCGTGCCGTTTCTTGAACGCGCCGTTATCGGCTTGTCATAAAGCTGTCCGATCGATTGAACGATGAGTGATCGACTTCACCGCGATGTTGCCCAGTATCAAAACTGGCGCGACGCGTTGCTCGCGGGGATCGCGGATTACGAAAAATGGTTGAAGGAGCATGACGAGGTGCCACCGCGACTAGCCGACCTTGCGCGGACCATCCGCGACGACCGCCTGGTGCTTGCCTTTTTCGCCGAGTTTTCGCGCGGCAAAACCGAGCTCATCAACGCGTTGTTTTTCGGCGATCTGAAGCAGCGCCTGCTGCCTTCCGAAGCCGGACGCACGACGATGTGCCCGACCGAGATTTTCTTCGACGCCAGCCACGCCCCCTACATTCGCTTGTTGCCGATCGAAACGCGCAGCCGCGACGATAGCATCGACAGCCTCAAACGCGAGCAGCAGCTTTGGGTCGAGCGAAAGCTCGATCTCGGCTCGATCAAGGCCGTCGAGCGCGAATTGCGCGGCCTGACCGAAAGAAAAACCGTTTCCGCCGAGATCGCGCGCGCTCTCGGATTGCTCGACAGCGATTGTGCCGATGACAGCGTCGACATTCCCACGTGGCGGCATGCGCTCGTCAATTACCCGCATCCGCTGCTGCAAAGCGGCCTCGTCGTGCTCGATACGCCCGGCCTGAATGCGCTCGGCGTCGAGCCCGAGTTGACCCTCAGCATGATCCCGAATGCGCACGCCATAGTGTTCGTGCTCGGCACCGATACCGGCGTCACGCACTCCGATCTCGAAGTTTGGCGGCGGGTCGTGCAGAACAGCGACACGCGCCGCATCGCCGTGCTCAACAAAATCGATCTGCTCTGGGACGAATTGAAATCGCCCGAATCGATCGAACAAACGATCAGCAGGCAAGCGGAGCAAACCGCGGCACTGCTCGGCATCCCGCGCAACGATGTATTCGCCGTGTCAGCGCAGAAAGCATTGCTTGCTCAAGTCCGCGATGACGCCGCGTTGTACGAAAAAAGCGGAATTAAAGAACTCGAGCGTTTTCTAGCGAATGAAATCATTCCGGCGCGCCGCCAGATATTGGTCGATTCGGTAAGCCGCGAGATCCGCGCACTGTTGTCGGTATCGCGCGAATCGGTGAAAGCCGGGATCGCCGCGAACCGCGAGGAGCTGGGCGAACTGGCGGGCCTCTCCGGCAAAAATCGTGGTATCGCCACGGCACTGCTAAACAAGCTGGAAACCGACCGCGCGAATCATGCGCAAACGGTGGAAACCTTCAAAAGTACGCGGCAAGTTGTGATGAAGCAGGGCAATGCGCTGCTGGCCAGCCTGGAAGCGGAGCATCTCAACGAACTGATCGAAAAAAATCGCGCGCTGATGGAGGCAAGCTGGACGACGACCGGAATCACACGGGCGATGGAAACGCTATTCGAAAATTTTTCGCGCCAGTCGGACAAGATTCTGAATTATGCGCAACAAATCGGCGGCTTGATCGAAGCGATCTACGCGCGCTTTCACGACAGATACGGCTTCGCCAAGCTCGCGCCCCCTCCCCTGAACCTCGAACGGTATCGCCTCGCCATGCGCCAGCTCGAGCGCAAGGCCGATGCGTTTGCCCGCGATCCGTTGAACGTCGTTATCGAGAAGCGCTTCCTGATCCGAAAGTTCTATCACGGCCTCGTGCATCAGGCGCGCGTCATTTATGCGCAAGCGCACGACGAGTGCGGAATCTGGCAGAAGCGTGTGCTGCAGCCGATCTACACGCAGCTGAAGGAACACGAGCGGGTATTGGGACGCCGCGTCGCCAATGTGCAGGCGATACGCGACAATCTGGATACGCTGGTTGTTCGGATCAGGCTGCTGGAGCAGCAGCACAGCGCATTGAACGAAAAAAATCGGGTCCTTGAACGGATCGCCTCAGTGTTCCAGCAACCGGAAAGCGTTGCCAGCGGATGACGATAACGCCTACATCAGGATAACGTCATACTGCTCCTGCCCGTACTGGGTTTCCACCTGCAACGATACCGGGCGGCCGATAAAATCGCCGAGCTGGGCGAGACTTTGCGATTCTTCATCGAGAAACAGATCGATGACCGGCTGCGATGCAAGTATCCGGTATTCGCGCGCGTCGAATTGACGCGCTTCACGCACCAGCTCGCGCAGAATCTCGTAGCAGACGGTACGCGCCGTTTTGATTTCGCCGCGGCCCTGACAAGTCGGGCAGGTTTCGCACAGTATGTGGGCCAAGCTTTCACGCGTGCGTTTGCGCGTCATCTCAACCAAGCCGAGCGCGGTGAAGCCGTTGATGGTCATTCGCGTGTAATCGCGCGCCAGGCCTTTCTTCAGTTCGGCGAGCACCGCGGCCTGGTGCTCGGGGCTTTCCATATCGATGAAATCGATGATGATGATGCCGCCGAGATTGCGCAGACGCAGCTGACGGGCAATTACGTGCGCTGCTTCGAGGTTGGTCTTGTAGATGGTATCGTCGAAGTTGCGGCCGCCGACGAAGCCACCGGTGTTCACGTCGACCGTAGTCAAGGCTTCGGTCTGATCTATGATCAAATATCCGCCCGACTTCAGGTTCACGCGGCGTGCCAGCGCGCGCTCAATTTCCTCTTCGACGCTGTACAGCGTGTATAGCGGGCGCTCGCCGACGTAGTGTTCGAGGCGTTCGACCACATTGCCCATGTAAGTGCTGGCGAACAGGCGGACTTTCTCGAATGTCTCGCGCGAATCGATTACGATGCGCGCCGTCTCATCACGCACGAAATCCCGCAACACACGCTCGCTGAGGTTCAAATCCTGATACAGCAGACTGGGTGAGCCGACGCGCTGCGATTGATCGCCGATACCCGTCCACAGCTTGCGCAGATATTCGATGTCGGCGGCGAGTTCGCGCTCGCTGGCGGTTTCGGCCATGGTGCGGATGATGAAGCCGCCTGATTCGCCGGGCGGTATCAATTGCTGGAGCTTTTCGCGCAGCATTTCGCGCTCGGTCTCGCTTTCGATGCGTTGCGAGATACCGATATACGATTGTTGCGGCAGATAAACCAGCAACCGTCCGGCGATGCTGATTTGCGTCGACAATCGCGCGCCCTTGCTGCCGATCGGATCCTTGATCACCTGGACCAGGATGCTCTGGCCTTCGTACAGCAGCTTCTCGATCGGCTTCTCGATCTCGCCGTTATGGCGCTGTCCCCAGATATCGGCGACGTGCAGAAAAGCGGCGCGATCAAGCCCGATATCGATGAATGCCGATTGCATACCTGGCAACACGCGCGAAACACGGCCGTCGTATATGTTCCCGACCAGGCCGCGGCTGCTGGATCTTTCGATATGGAGTTCTTGCACGACGCCTTCTTCCATGACGGCGACGCGCGTTTCCTGCGGAGTTACATTGACTAGTATCTCATCGCTCACAACAACTCATATCCGGACTTTTGCAGGAGTTGCGTGGTTTCGTACAAAGGCAGGCCCATGACACCGGAATAGCTGCCGCGGATTTCACTGATGAAAAGAGACGCCCTGCCCTGAATCGCGTAGGCGCCTGCTTTGTCCAGGCATTCACCGGTGGCGACGTAACGGCGGATTTCGACCTCGGTCAATTTGCGGAACTCCACGGTCGTGGTCGACAACGCGGATTCCATCGCGTCCTTGCGCCGGATCGCAACCGCCGTGTGTACCTGATGGACATGCCCCGAGAGCCGCGTCAGTATTTCGATCGCGTGTTCGCGGCTGGCGGGCTTGCCGACCACATCATTATCGAGTGCGACCGTTGTATCCGCAGCCAGTACCGGGCTGCCCGGCAAGCCGCGTTGGGTCACCCGCAACCAGCCGATTTCCGCCTTCATGCGGGCCAGCCGCGTCACGTAATCGTCGGGGGATTCGCCCTCGTTCAAACGCTCATCGGTATCGGCGCCGCGCGCCGCGTCTTCGCGGCACAACAGCACCTCGAAGTTCACGCCGATCTGCTTTAAAAGCTCACGGCGGCGCGGGCTGCGCGAAGCCAGGTAAATGCGTTTTTCGGTTGCGTACACGAACTCTCCCTAAGAACAAGTTGTCCCTTGCTCGGCCTCCATCTCCATTCAGGCCCGATGGTAAGGATGGTTCCCCAGCATCGAAACTGCGCGATACAACTGCTCGGCCAGCACGACGCGAGCCAATCCGTGCGGCAACGTCATCGCCGATAATGCCAGCAGCATTTCAGCCGAATCTTTCAAGCCGGTATCCAGGCCATCCGCGCCGCCGATCAGGAATGCGGCATCGCGGCCGCTTTCCATCCAGCGCCTGACGCTTTGTGCAAGCTGCGCAGTCGTCAGTTGCTCGCCATGCTCGTCGAGCGCGACAGTGTAGCAGTCCGTGCCCAACGCCGCCTCAATTCGTCCTCGCTCGGCCGCCAGCAACTGCGCTACCGTTTTGTTGCCTGCATTCTGGCCGCGCCCTTCCGGCTTTATTTCGCTCAACTCGACAGCCGCGCTGCGCGGCATGCGTTTGGCATACTCCGAAAATCCTGCATCAACCCACACCGGCATACGGTTGCCGACCGCAATGATGCGCAGTTTCACCCCGGCTAAGCCTGGCTTGCACGCCGCGCGGTAGCGCCAGGCCCCGCCCACAATTGTTCAAGATTATAGT
>JBGTFJ010000370.1:0-4436 GCA_041747355.1 Burkholderiales bacterium | reverse complement strand
CGGCCTGCGCGACGCCTTCGCGCTCGCGCGCGAATTGAACGCCGAACCTGCAGCCGACGCCGGTAGCGACAAGCTGTTGAACGCTTACCGCAGGCAGCGCGATGCCGATCGACGTGGTGGAATTTTTTTTACCGATGCACTCGTGCGTTTGTTCTCCAACGATTCGGCTTTGCTCGGCCTCGTGCGCGGCGCCGGACTCGCAGCGCTCGATTGTCTGCCGGCGGCGAAGCGCTTCCTTATGCGACGCATGATTTTCGGCGCATCGGGCTGATCTGCCCGATGCGGGCGCCGCTGCGTTTCCTTGGCGCCGCGATTGCGATTACAATACGCGCTTCCCGGCAAGGCTTTCGATTTCTCCCGCTCTCGTTGCGTTTCGAGAAAGCTCACAGCGTTAGCAGGGCCCCGGCAGGCACATTGTATTCAAGGAAATTCCCCGTTAAATCGCAATGCAAGTCGGCCCTTTCGCGTTAAAAAATAATCTCATTGTCGCGCCGATGGCCGGGGTGACCGATCGGCCGTTCCGGCAACTGTGCAAGTCTCTGGGCGCCGGCATGGCGGTATCCGAAATGGTCGCCAGCAATTCGTTGTTATGGGGCTCGGAAAAGACCAGGCGGCGCGCCAATCACGATGGTGAAGTCGATCCGATTTCGGTACAGATCGCCGGCGCCGATCCGAAAATGCTTGCCGAGGCTACGAGATACAACGTCGATCAGGGCGCGCAGATCATCGATATCAACATGGGCTGTCCGGCCAAGAAAATTTGCAATGTCATGGCGGGCTCGGCGTTGCTGCAGGACGAGCCGCTGGTCGCGCGCATCCTCGACGCCGTGATCGGCGCGGCGGCGACACGTGGCGCGCCGGTGACGTTAAAAATTCGCACCGGCTGGGACAAGCAGCACAAGAACGCCTTGCGTATCGCCCGGCTTGCGGAAAGCGCTGGCATACAGGCGCTCGCCATTCACGGCCGCACGCGCGCCTGCGCCTATACCGGTGAGGCCGAATACGAAACCATTGCGGCAGTCAAAGCCGCAGTAAAAATCCCGGTGATTGCCAACGGCGACATTACGACGCCGGAGCAAGCGCGCGACGTCCTGCGCTACACGAAAGCCGATGCCATCATGATCGGGCGCGCTGCCCAGGGTCGTCCGTGGCTGTTCCGCGAAATCTGCCATTTCCTCGCGACCGGCAGGCATCTGCCGCCGCCCGAGGTCGCGGAAATCCATCGCGTGCTGCTCGCCCACATGCACGATCTCTATGCGTTTTACGGCGAATATTCCGGCTTGCGCATCGCCCGCAAACACATTTCCTGGTACACGAAAGGCCTGACTGCGTCGGCCGCATTTCGCCATGCCATGAACCAGCTGCAAAGCACCGACGAACAAATCTGCGCGATCGAAGATTTCTTCGGCGAGCTAAGTCAACACGGACCGCGCCTCAGCTATCTGGAGGCGCTGGCGGCGTGAACAGGGAGAGCGAACTCGCGCGTTGCGTGCGCAATGCCGTCGACTGTTATTTTCGCGATCTCGAAGGCGAGAAGCCGGGCGCGCTGTACGAGATGGTGATTCACTGCGTCGAAAAACCGCTGATCGAAACCATCCTGCAAAGAGTCGAGGGCAATCAAACGCAAGCTGCCGAACTTCTCGGCATTAACCGCAATACACTGCGCAAGAAAATCAATGCGCATCGGATCAAAGGCTAAGGGGATCGGGCATAGAGGATAGGGAATCGGACAATCAGGCCTGATCCTGACCCCGATTCCCGCCTCTGCTCCCTTGCCCCAGACCCTGCTCTCCCCATGTCCATCAAACGCGCGCTCATCAGCGTTTCCGACAAAACCGGCATCGTCGAATTTGCGCGCGCATTGCACGGCAACGGCGCTGAACTGCTGTCGACTGGCGGCACAGCAAAAGCGCTCCATGACGCCGGCATCGCTGTCGTCGAAATCGCCGATTACACGGGCTTTGTTGAAATGCTTGACGGCCGCGTCAAGACGCTGCACCCGAAGGTCCACGCCGGCATCCTCGCCCGCCGCGATGTTGCCGAACATATGCGCGCGCTCGAGCAAGCGGCGATCCCGACCATCGATCTCGTCGTCGTCAACCTCTATCCTTTCAGCCAGACTGTCGCCCGCGCCGACTGCCCGCTTGCCGAGGCGATCGAGAACATCGATATCGGCGGCCCGACCATGTTGCGCGCGGCGGCCAAGAATTATCAGCACGTCGCCGTCGTGACCGACCCCGCGGATTACGGAGCGCTCGTCGACGAAATGCAGCGCAGCGGCGGCTCGCTGACGTTACGGACGCGTTTCGCGCTGGCCAAAAAAACCTTCTCGCACACCGCCGCCTACGATGCCGCGATCAGCAATTACCTGACGGCCCTCGACGACAACGACCAGCGCACACGCTTCCCGCAGCGCCTGAATCTGACCTTCGAAAAAATTCAGGACCTGCGCTACGGCGAGAATCCGCATCAGCACGCGGCGTTCTACCGGGATCTCGCACCCGTGCCGGGCAGCCTCAGCAATTATCGCCAGCTGCAGGGCAAGGAGCTGTCGTATAACAACATTGCCGATGCCGATGCCGCGTGGGAATGCGTAAAAACCTTCGATGCACCGGCTTGCGTGATCGTCAAGCATGCCAATCCGTGCGGCGTCGCCATCGGCGGCGATTTGCTCGCCGCTTATCAGCTCGCGTTCGCGACCGATCCGACCTCGGCTTTCGGCGGCATCATCGCTTTCAACCAAGCGCTCGATGCGATAACTGCCGAGGCCGTCTCCCAGCAGTTCGCCGAAGTCGTGATTGCGCCGCGCATCGATGTGACGGCGCTGCCGGCGCTTGCCCGCAAGGGCAATGTGCGTGTGCTCGAAGTGCCGCTGCCGGGCGACCACGAAGCGAACGCTTTCAATGTCTCGCGTGTCGGCGGCGGCGTGCTGGTGCAGACGCCCGATGCCGCGCGGATAGGAAAGGCCGATCTCAGGATCGTCAGCAAACGGCAACCATCGTCACAGCAGATCGGCGATATGCTGTTCTCATGGCGCGTCGCGAAATTCGTCAAATCGAACGCGATCGTGTTCTGCCGCGAAGGCCGGACGCTGGGCGTCGGCGCCGGCCAGATGAGCCGTATCGACAGCGCGCGCATTGCGGCCATCAAGGCGCAAAATGCCGGCTTGGCGCTGACCGATTCGGTCGTCGCGTCCGATGCGTTCTTTCCATTCCGTGACGGTGTCGACGTTATCGCCAAGGCGGGCGCTGCCGCTATCATCCAGCCCGGCGGCAGTCTGCGCGACGACGAAGTAATCGCAGCGGCTGATGAGCAAGGCACGGTGATGGCGTTCACCGGCGTGCGCCATTTCCGCCATTGAGCGGCCTCGGTGCAGTTTGTCATTTCCCCGCAGGCGGAAATGCAAGGTTGTCCGCCCAATTGACGGTGCATATTTTCTGGATTTCCGCTTGCGCGGGAAGACGGCGATGGACTTTTTACGTGTGACCTTCCTCGTGAAAACGTGAATTGAAACTACTCGTCATCGGCGGCGGTGGCCGCGAGCATGCAATAGGCTGGCGACTGGCGTCTTCGCCCCGCGTATCCAAGGTCTACATCGCGCCGGGCAACGCCGGGATTGCCGCCGAAGACGGCTTGTTCAATGTTCCGATCACGTCGATTCCGGTACTGATCCAGTTCGCCAGACGCGAACAGGTCGCCTTGACCGTCGTCGGCCCGGAAGCGCCGCTCGCCGACGGCATAGTCGATGCATTCCGCGACGCCGGGTTGCGAATTTTCGGACCGACCAAAGCCGCCGCACAGCTCGAAAGCTCGAAGGAATTTGCCAAAGCGTTCATGCAACGTCATGGCATACCGACCGCCGCTTACGCCAGCTTTACCGAACCCAGCGCGGCGCATGCCTATGTCGACCAGCAGGGCGTGCCGATTGTCGTCAAGGCCGACGGTCTCGCCGCAGGCAAGGGCGTATTCGTCGCAACCCGGCTTGCCGACGCGCATGCGGCAATCGATCGCTTGCTGCCTGACGGTAGTCGATCGGCGAAAATCGTCATCGAGGAATTTCTCGAAGGCGAGGAAGCGAGCTTCATCGTCATGGTCGACGGCAAAAACGTGTTGCCGCTTGCGACCAGCCAGGATCACAAGCGTTTGCTCGACGATGACCTCGGGCCCAACACCGGCGGCATGGGCGCCTATTCGCCGGCGCCGATCATCGCGCCGCAATTGCACGCCAGGATCATGCGCGAAATCATTCAGCCGACCGTCGCTGGCATGGAGCAGGACGGGGTGCCGTACAGCGGTTTCCTCTATGCCGGCGTCATGATCGATGGCAACGACGTCAAGGTGATCGAATACTACTGCCGCCTCGGCGATCCCGAAGCCCAGCCGATTCTGCTGCGCCTGAAAAGCGATCTCTTGAGCCTGATCGACCGGGGCACAGC
>JBGTFJ010000369.1:0-3872 GCA_041747355.1 Burkholderiales bacterium | reverse complement strand
GGCACGCCAACGCGGCCGGCCGGCGCCACGACGTTCTGCTCCTGCACGACGCGCGTCACATCCTGCGATGTCACACCGAGGCGCGCCATCTTTTCCGGATCGAGCCAGATGCGCATGCTGTAATCACGCGCGCCGAAAATGCGCACGCCGCCGACGCCGGTAATGCGCGCAATCGCATCCTGGATGTTCAGGAGCGCAAAGTTGCTCAAAAAGACGTTGTCATAGCGGCCGTCGGGCGATGTCAGCGCAATCACTTCGAGAAAATCGGTCGACTGTTTGCGTACGGTGACGCCCTGGCGGATCACATCGGCCGGCAACTGGCTCTGCGCGACAGCGACGCGGTTTTGCACCTCGACCGCGGCGATGTCCTGATCGGTACCGACATCGAAGGTCACGGTCAGGCTGTATGAGCCGTCGTTGGCGCTCTTCGAGCTCATGTAAATCATGTTCTTGGCGCCGTTGACCTGCTGCTCGATAGGCGCCGCGATCGATTCGAGCACGACTCTGGCATTGGCGCCCGGCAGGCTGGTCTGCACCTGAACCTGCGGCGGCACGATTTGCGGATACTGCGCGATCGGCAATTGCAAAGCCGCGATCGATCCGGCCAACAGAATGATCAGCGAAATGACCGAGGAAAAAATCGGCCGGTCGATGAAGAAATTCAGCATTTGGGGAAATTAAGAAAAACCATCATGCGGGCGTCGAGTTGTTGCAATCGCTTGTTTGTTTCACGTGCGTTGCGCGTGCCGGAGCAGAGCTTATGCATTTGTAAGCCCTTCGATCGAGTAAGCGCTGCGCCCTGCTAATTCCCGGTCTTGACTACTGCCGGCGCAGCCGAAGCGGCAGTCTGGGCATCGGCCTTGGCGCCGCCCGCGCTGGCCAGCAGCGGATTCACGGCAGCACTTGGCTGGATTTTCTGCATGCCCTCGACGACCACCATTTCGCCAGGCTTCAGCCCTTTCTCGACGACCCAATCGTTGTCGATGCGCGAAGCAGTCGTGATTTGGCGCGAGGACGCCTTGTTGTCGGGGCCGATGACCCATACCGAACGAGACCCCTGCACTTCCTGCACGGCCTTCTGCGGGATACGTATCGCATCGGCATTTTCGTAGGCGGCGACGACGACGCGCGCGAACAGGCCGGGCCGCAGATAGCGGTCGGGATTCGGCACCGCGAGGCGCACCTGCAAAGTGCCGCTTCTCTGATCGAACGCGGCATCGACGAAATTCAGTTTGCCGGGAAACTTGTATTCCTTGCCGTCGGCCAGGATCAGCTTGAATGGCGGCGCTTTGCTTTTGTCCTCTCCCGGCACCCGCTCGAGCCGCCTGTTCAGCTCGAGCAGTTTCTGCTCGCTGATCGTGAAATTCACGTAGATCGGGTCGATCGAATACAGCGTCGACAGCAGCGTCTGGGCGGCGGTGACCAGACCGCCGGGATTGATCAATGCTCGGCTCATTACGCCATCGCGCGACGCTTCTATCGTCGTGTATGCGAGGTTCAGCTGCGCCTGCTTGACGTTGGCGCGCGCCGCCTCGACGCTCGCCACATCGGCCGCCTGGCGCGCAACGGCGGCATCGAGGTCCTGTTTGCTGATCGCCTGTTCAGCGACGAGCGGGCGTATCCGCTGCAGAATCTGCCGGGAATTGACCATCGCCGCCTGCGCCTGCGCCAACCCGGCTTTGGCCTGCGCGAGCGCGGTAATATAGGGCTGCTGATCGATCACGAACAGCACGTCGCCTTTCTTGACGCGCGCGCCGTCTTCGAAAACCTGGCGCTCGATGAGGCCGTTGACGCGCGAACGGATTTCGACGGCATCGACCGCGGCGGTTTGCGCGACGTATTCCTCGTAAACCGTGACCGGTGCCGCGGTCGTCTTGATAACCGACACTTCGACCGGCGGCGGCGCCGGTTGAGTTTGCGCGCCCTCCGGTCCCTCTGAACAAGCGGCAAGCAAGGACACAAGCCAAGAGAGGAGTAAACTCGAACGCTTATTCATGCTTATTCATGCTTTTGATTGCGATCCTCGACGTGTTTTCGGGAGAGCGCGACCGGGCACGGAAGCGTGCCGCAAGGCTGGCCGGTATCGGTCGGCTGGACGGTGGCGACAAGCCACTTGGAGAGATGCAAAACGCCGGATTTGGTTCAGTTTCGCGTAGCGCGCCAGATCCAGTAAATCAGCGCCAGTTGCAGCGGCAACCGCAACAGCAGCAGTCCCTGCCACCCCAGCGCTTTTTGCGCGGCATTTGCATCGAGCAGCATTTGCAGATTTGCCGGCCATACCGCGACCGATAACGCGATCAGCCCGAACCCGGCAACGCGCCGGGTCGAGGCAGGCAGTACACCGAATCCGCCGGCCACTTCGAAGGCGCCGCTGATCAAAACCAGTTGGCGATGCCACGGCAACCACGGTGGCATGATTGCGATATACATAGCCGGAAACACGAAATGCATCGCCCCGCCGATGATGAAAAATGCCGCGAGCAAACAGCGTGAAATTTTGCGGCGGCGACGATGCTTCGTTTCATCGAGCTGTAACGTTCGCGTCATATTCTGCAACTGCTACGGATATTGTTTGGTATTTGTTCTCTTAATCCTTGGTCGAGCAATTAGATCTAACACCTTAATCCAGAACTTGTTTTAGCTCCGTATCGCAACCGCAGCGACGATCAATGCAATCACAGAAATTACACCAGCACCTATCGCCAACATCCTCGCACGTTTAATCTTTCGCTCAAGTTCTCTGGCACCCTCATCGAGCGCCGCGACGGTTTTTTGCATTTGCTCGGCCAGCGACTTCACCAGCTCGGCATTTTGTCTTGCGGCATCCTGCAATTCGCCGATTTGCCGCGCGACCAATTCGGGCGCGCGGTCCTGCGGCTTGCGGTCGGTGAACACCGGCAAGGTCGCCGACAGTATGGTCGACACATAGGGCAAAACAGCTTTTGCGGCGGCGAGCCAGGCAGGCATGGGAAACTCCTTTTGCTATTCATCAAGAACGCGCATGAATCGTGCATTCGTTCGGTAATGATACCGGTCATTCGAAAACACCAGTCACTGCCGATGCCGCAGCCGCAACACAGGAGAAGCAGCATGCACGTCACTCATGAATTGGCACAAAAAGCTTTGGAAGGCGCGATTCGTAAAGCGAAAAAACTAAACACCAGAATGTGCATCGCGGTCGTCGATTCGGGTGCCGATCTGAAGGTGTTTATGCGCATGGACGACGCTTGGGTCGGCAGCATCGACATCGCCATCAAGAAGGCGAAAACCGCGTGCTTCTTCGGGATGCCGACAGGCGACATTGGCAAGCTCGCACAACCGGGCCAACCGCTTTTCGGCATCGAGCATTCGAACGACGGCCTGATTACTTTTCCGGGCGGCGTTCCTATCGTGACCGAAGACGGCGTGCTGATCGGCGCGATCGGCGTCAGCGGCAGTTCGGTGGAAAACGACGACCTCGTGGCAAGAGCGGGCGCTACGGTGATCGGGGTGTCCGATTTACCCGAGCATCCATGGCGGACCTAGAAGCAGTAAAGCGCGGCCCCTAACTGCGTCGACCGCGCTTTCAATGATTGCAATACTGCAATACGGTTTTCTGCCTATGCCCCGGCGCTTCCGGAAGACGACGAAGACGACAGCTCTTCGCGCGTCTTCTGCGCAGCTTCCTTCAGTGTATCGCTCGTCTTCTGCGCGGCTTCCTTCACCGTGTCGCGCGCCTCCTGGTATTTCTCGCGCCCGGTTTGCACCAGATCGTCGCGCACGCTTCCCATCATCTCATCTTCGCGGCGCGTGGCCGGCAGGCAAGCGCCGATCGCGGCGCCGATCGCCACGCCCAGCGCACCCAGAACCAGCGGCTGCTCGCGCGCCACATG